>JAAFHN010000143.1 GCA_013298415.1 Comamonadaceae bacterium | reverse complement strand
CCATCGTGGCGCAAACCGCCTCGATGGAAGGCGGCAAAGTGGTGCTGCGTGCGGTGAAAAACGTGGAGGTTTCGCCTGCTAGCAAAATAGTAGCTGACGGAGCAATAAACACCGGGACAGGCGGCGGAAATGGCTTAAAAAATGCCGCAACGGGCGCCTCCGGCGGCTCGGTGGCCATCTCCAGTGCTGAAGGCAACGTTTCAGTGGGCGCTGGGGCATTGATTTCTGCCAAGGGCGCGGGCACAGGCTCTGGCGGCCAAGTGAGCATTCAAGCCGAGCAAGGCAATGTGAACGTGGAGCGTTTTGCCCAAATCAATGTTGATGGCGCAAGCGGCGGCAGCGTGCGCATCCAAGCCGCGAAGGAGGCCACTGTGGCAGGGCTGATCTCTGCCAAGGGTCTGGCCGATTTGGCAGGACTTGGGCCAATCAATGCGCCCAGCGCTTGGGGCAACACAGGTGGCGCGGCAGGTGCTGGCTTGGCATCGTCTGCCCAGGATGGCGCGGGTGCTGGCGGACTGCCGGCTGTTTCGGCTACGCCAGCGGCTATGTCGCTCGGCGGAGCCATCGATGTCTTCGGCCAAACCGTGTCGCTTGCCGACGGCGCGGTGCTGGATGTGTCTGGCGATCACGGCGGTGGCAAGATCCGCGTGGGCGGGGATTTGCGGGGACTGAACAGCAGCGTGCCCAACGCGCAGTTCACGAACGTCTCTACCGATGTCATGCTCCTTGCCAACGCCAAAATCAACGGCAACGGTGGCCAAGTGATCGTATGGAGCGACGACACCACGCGCTTCAATGGCAGCATTGAAGCCCAGGGTGGCGAGTTCGGTGGTGATGGTGGCCTGGGCGAGACCTCGGGCAAAAACATCCTGTACTACCGCGGTCGAGCGGACATGAGCGCCCGTCGGGGCAGATATGGCACCTTGCTGCTTGATCCGGCGAACGCAACCATCGCTGGTGGCACAAACCTAGGTGCGCCAAACACAGTTTACGAAACCGACATTGAAGCTTCATCCGCGAACTATTTCCTGTCTGCCAGCAACGGCATCGTCACCGTCGGCACCTTCACCAGTGGCATCAACATGGCCAACCTGGGTGTGGGCTTCACGCTGGAGGTGACTGGCGGCACCGGCGGCATCAGCCTCACCGAGGCAGTGGACACTCGGGGCGGCGCGATTTCCATCACCAACAACAGCACCGGCTCCACCAATCTGGCCTCGCTGCGCACGTCTACCATCGCCTTCACTGGCGGCGCGCCGATTACTGTGACGTCTAGCGGCGACGTCACGCTCAACGATAACGTTTGGGCAGGCGCGAGTTCGATCAGTATCCGCACGGGCGGCAACTTGGAACACTTCGCGCCGCTGGTTCAAGCGCATGCGGTGGCGTTGCAAGCGGATCGCATGCAGATCAACAACACGGTCGCTGTTGATGCCAATGGCACCATCAGCCTGACCACCAACGGCACGCGTGACATTGTGCTGGGTGGCTTCGACAGTTCTCCCGGTAGCTTTCTGGGACTGTCCAGCTCAGAGTTTGGAAGGCTGCAATTGGGAGCAGGCGGCGTATTACGCATCGGCGATGCCACGAATTACGGCGGTGTGATCCGGGTTGGCGGGGGCGGCGTTACCACCTATGGCACGCTTTCGTTGTTGACAAATGGTTCGGGCACTGTGACCGACGGAGGGGCGATCTATCACAGCTCGGGGGGCATTCGAGCGAAAGCGGGTGTGGTTGACCTGGGAAACAACGATCACCAAATCAGCCTATTCACTGGATCTTCAACTGGAGGATCGCCATTGCGGTTGCGCACGCAATACGGCACCGAAATTGGCGCGGTGGACGGGGTTTCTGGTATCAGCAGCAATGCGGGGGTCACTTTGAGTTCCGCGACCAGTGATGTGCTCACTCTCGGTGCCTCGGGTATTCGCTCGGAGGGAGATGTTTCTATCACCGGTTTCAGCGGAATCAAGCTTTCGGCCACCACCTTCACCATCGACACCAACGCGGACGACGTTGGCAGTTCCGGTAGGGTGCTGTTCGAGTCTGGCTCCACCCTGTTTGCATCCGCTGGCGGCAAAACACTCGTGATTGACACCTCTGCCGTAGATGCAGGTGCCACAGGCGGCGAAGTGCGCCTGCGAGATTTCACGAACGGCACAAGCCTTTCGTTGGTGGGCAGCCTGATCGTCAACACCTCGGCAGACGTGGGCACCAACGCCGGGCAGATCCAGCTGGACTCGACCTCCATTTCTCTTGCTGGCTCCGCCAATCTCACGGGCAACTTGCGCGTATCAGGCAGCAACCGCATCGCGGGCGACATGGGCGTGAGGGTCAGCGGAGAGATTCAGGCGACGGATTCACTCTACCCGGGTGGTCTGCACCTGGTCGCCAGCAGCGGCGGAGTCGATGTGTTAGCCGCTGTCGGCACGGGCACCCGCTTGGGCGACTTCAGTGTCTACGCAGGGTCAGCTTCGGCTCCAGTGCGAATTCAGGGAAAAATTTATACGGTCGACACGCTCAGCCTCAGCGCGCCAAGTTCTGCAGTTTCTCTCACAGCAGGCAACATCACGCTGTCCAATACCAGCAGAAATATCGACCTGGATACACCCTTGCTGAGCCTACCGGCGGGCATCACGCGGTTTGATACGGGCATCACCGCTGCCTCGACAACGCTTGCAGCGTCGGGCTCGGCGAACGTGCATATCAACGCTAATCTGCGACTTGGCGTGCTCCAAGACGGACCGAACTCCGTCTCGCTCTCTATCGCCGCTGGCAAAACGCTGGCGTTTGCGAACAGTGTTTCGCTCTCCAGCACGCCCGCAGTTTACTTGTTTGGCGATGGCACGTTGGCGGCAAACAACGGGCTCACCATCGCAGGCAATACGAATTTCAACTTGAGCCATCTGAACTCTAATGTTGTGGTCAGTGGGGCCGATTTTCGAACTGCTGGTGGCTCTTTCTTACTGGGGCGCGGCACCATTTGGATGGGTTCCGGCCGCACGCTTGACATAGGCTCCAACTGGATGATCGGCCAAAGCGGCGCCGCGGGCACGCTTACCGTCAATGGCCCGGTGCTTGTGCGCTCCGGGGCTTACCTCAATGTGGACTGGGCATCTACGCCCGCGACCAGCGACTACTTGATCGTCAACGGCGCGTTTTCGATGGCACCAGGTAGCACGGTGCAAGTCTCTGAAATTGGCGGGCAGCACATCACGGGGGCGAGCCAGTTCAACGCGGTCACTTACGCTTCGGGTAGCGGGTCTGCGACCGGCCTTGGTAACGCGCTCACCGACATTGGCGGCATGGGCACCACGCTCACCGCACCGACGAACGGCTTTTTGCAGCTCAAGCCGCTGAACCTGACCACTCGTTGGAACACGGACAGCAGTGGAGATTGGTTGGTCGCTGGCAATTGGAGCCGGGGTCTGCCAACTGCAGCGACGGATGTGGTGATCGACCGCTCTATGGCGAATCCAACGGTCACGATCGGTGCAGGATTCACCGGGTTTGCAAACACATTGACGTTCGGCACGGGGTCGGACAGCGTCCGAATTGACAACGGCACGTTGAGTGTGACGGGCAGAGCGGTCGTCGCACCCGGAAGCAGCTTGAGCTTGGCCAATGTCTCCAGCATGCTCAACGGGGCTGGCACGGCTTTTGTCAACGCTGGCGGATTGCTTGATTTGCAGGCCGGATCCGTTGCAACTTCCGGCGGGCTTTACACGCAGACTGGCTCCACCGTTAGCGTCGGTTCATCGGGTGCCAGAATTCAAACCAACTGGACAAACGCCGGTTCCGTGAACCTTGGTGGCGCTGTCGACATCGACCCTGCGCGGACGTTGACCAACGCCCTCGGCGGTTTGATCAGCTTCGCCGTTGTGGGTGCCAACCTCAACACAGGGGCTGGTACCGTGATCAACAACCAGGGGGGCACGATCTCAGGCAGCAGCTCGGGACAAATGATCATTCAAGGCGCCGGCGCATTCAATAACGCGGGCACCGTGGCGATGAGCGGCACTGCATTCCTGCGAATATTCTCCAGTGGCGTTGATACCGGCACCTACAACGTTGGGCCGACTGCGAACCAAGTTGGTGTGATTTTCGCGAGCACGGACCGGACTTTAGGCACCGGCTCCAATATCGTCGGTGCCGGGCTGGTTCGCTTCGATGCCGGCACCGTGGATGTACGCGGTTCTTTGGGCGTCGCCAGCACCGGCAGCGTCCGCGTTGTCGGTGCGCAGGTGCTGCTGAACCTACCGGGAACGGTTTCTTTCACCAATCCGCTTCAAGTGGATGGAGGGACGCTGGGTGGCAGCAGCGCCGTGGTACTTGCAAACGGTTTGCAGGCCTCTGGCGGCGCGTTCACTCTGGCGCCTGGGGCGGGCCAGTGGTACTTGGGTGCGGGGTCATCCTCCACTCTGGCGGCTGCGTCATTCGGTCGTGACCTGACCAATGCCGGAGGACTCACGCTGGCGCTTGCCAGCTCGCAACTGACTGTGGGCGCGCGATTCACCGGTTTGTCGGGCAGCACGTTGAGCGTCATCGACGGCACAAGCACACCGCTGGTGGTTGGCACTGGTGCCACGCTGGAGATGAACTCGGGCAGCACCCTCAGTTGGAGTGCGCCTGCTGGCAAGACGCTGTCTGGGGGGGGCGTTTTCATCAACAGTGGTTTGTATTTGGCAAGCACGGGTCACAGCTTGGCAGTGGCCACTTTCCAAAACCCCGGCCAGCTGCGTTTGTCGGCAGGGGCAGTGTTGGGACGTTCGGCCGGGCTTTCAGTGGATGGCGTGCTCTCGGGGATCGGCACGGTGAACGTTGGTGCCAGCACCTTGGCCTTGAGCGCTGGCTCCACGCTCGCGCCTGGCGGTGTGGGCTCAGCGGGCACGGTCTCAGTCCTTGGCAACGTTCAAATGACGGGCTCGACCTACGAAGTTGACTGGGGCCCGAACGCGCCAGCCAGTGACGCGTTGGTCGTCAGTGGTTCGTTCTCCTTGGCGGCTGGTTCTACGGTTCGCATTTCCGAGGTGGGTGGCACCCATCTGACCGGTGCGAGCTGGCACCAGGCAGTCACGTATGGCAGCGCAAGCGGATCGGCCACCGCGATTGGAAACGGCTTGGCGGATATCGCTGGTGTCTCGGCCACCCTTACGGCGCCCACAAGCGGCTTCTTGCGCCTCACGCCCCTGGGTCTCACGACCCGTTGGAATACCGACAGCAGTGGAAATTGGAACGTGGCCGGGAATTGGAGTCGTGGCCTGCCGACTGCGGATACCCACGTGGTGATCGATCGGTCACTGGCAAACCCAACGGTCACCATCACAACTGGCGACAACGTCAGCGCGGCAAACGTCAGTTTCGGAAGCGGCTCAGACCATCTGGCCATTGGGGCCGGCGCGTTGAACATTGCCAGCGGCGGCAGCATCGCAGTGGCCAACGGCAGCACCTTGACCATGCTGGGTTCCTCCAGCACGCTGGCCGGTGCAGGCAGCGCTCAGGTGCTGAGTGGCGGCATGCTTAACGTGCAAGGTGGTACCTTGGCCACAGCGGGCGGTGTGAACTCCGCCACAGGCTCAAATGTGCTCATCGGCAGCGCGGCAGGCGCGATCGTTCAATCCAATTGGACCAACGCCGGTCTGCTCACGCTTGGGTCCAATGCATTTTTGTCGATGGGCGCGGGACGCAACCTGACCAACGCACCCTCGGGCAACATCGTTTTTCAAAGCAACAACATCCTCACCTCCGGCGCAGGCGCAACGATCGACAACCAGGGAACGATCTACAGCAACTCCAACGCTGCCCTGTCAATCAATGGCTCGGGGCTCTTCAACAACACCGGGACTGTTGGCCTTGGCAACAACGCGAACGCCAAGGTGTTTATTTATGTCGGCGGCGTGGATTCGGGCACCTACATTGCTGGGTCAGGCGTTGACCACCAAGGCCTGAATTTCATGGGCGGTAGCCGCACTTTGGTTGCGGGCTCCGACATCCTTGGCAGTGGTACCGTGGTGGTAAAGGCCAACGCACTCCTCGATGTGCGGGGGTCACTGGGGATTGCAAGCACCGGTCGGGTGCGCCTAGACGATGCCAAGCTGCTCCTGAACACGGCAGGCACGCTGACCTTTGCCAACCCGTTCGAGCTGGCCGGCAACTCAAACGTGCCAACGCTTGGCGGCAGCAGCGCGGTCGTGCTGGCTGGCGGTCTGCAATCAACCAGTGTGCTGAGCACCCTTGCCGCCGGCGCAGGCCAGTGGTACTTCGGTGCAGGCAGCTCTTCCTCCATCCCCGGAAACTTGGTGTTGAACCGCGATGTGACCAATGCTGGCGGACTCACCTTGAATGCCGGCACCGCGCAACTGACCGTGGGTACCCGCCTCAGTGGGTTGAGCGGCAGCAGCCTGGTGGTGAACAACGGCACAAGCACGCCTGTGGTCGTGTCGACTGGCGCTACGCTTGCCATGAACGCTGGCAGCACCCTGAACTGGAACGCACCAGCGGGCAAAACGCTGGCTGGCGCTGGTTCGCTGCTCAACAGTGGCCTCTACATCGGTGGAAGCTCCCACAGTTTGGCTGTTGCGACCTTCCAAAGCACTGGCGAGCTGCGCCTGGCTGGTGGAGCGGTTCTCGGACGTTCGGCTGGGCTTGCGGTGGACGGGGTGCTCTCGGGGGTAGGCACGGTTGACGTGGGCGCCAACGCCTTGGTGT
>JAAFHN010000649.1 GCA_013298415.1 Comamonadaceae bacterium | reverse complement strand
GTTTGACGACAACGGCATCAAATTTTTCAGCGCCAAGGGCACCAAGCTCGACGACAACTGGGAGCTGGCAGTGGAAGCCGCGATGGACGAGCCGCCCGCCTGGGTGCCCTCGCGCGAGCTGGGCCGCACCAAGCGGCTGGAAGACGCTGCTGGCCGCTACATCGAGTTTGCGAAGAGCACGTTTGACACCGATTTGAGCCTGAAGGGCCTGCGCATCGTGGTAGACGGCGCGCACGGCGCGGCTTACCACATCGCGCCAAAAGTGTTTCATGAGCTGGGAGCGGACGTGGTGGCCATTGGCTGCGCACCCGACGGCACCAACATCAACGACGAAGTGGGTGCAACACATCCTGAGGCCCTGGTGGAAAAAGTGCACGAGGTGCGCGCGGATTACGGCATCGCGCTCGACGGCGATGCGGATCGGCTGCAGATGGTGGATGCCCAGGGCCGCCTCTTCAATGGCGATGAGGTGCTTTACCTGATGGTGGCCGAGCGCTTGGATCGCGGCGAAAAGGTGCCCGGCGCGGTGGGCACGCTCATGAGCAACATGGCCGTGGAAATCGCGCTAAAAGCGCGCGGCGTGGATTTCATCCGCGCCAAAGTGGGCGATCGCTACGTGCTCGAAGAGCTAGAGAAAAACGGCTGGCTGCTCGGCGGCGAAAGCTCAGGCCACTTGCTGGCACTCGACAAACACACCACCGGCGACGGCATCGTGAGCGCGCTGCAAGTGCTGCAAGCCTGCGCGCGCACGGGCAAATCGCTTTCCGAAATGCTAGAAGGCGTGGTGATGTACCCGCAAGCGCTCATCAATGTGCGCTTGGCAGTGGGCGCAGATTGGCAAGCTACACCGGGGCTGGATGCTGTGAAGGCGGAGGTGGCGGGCGAGCTGGGCAACCGAGGCCGGCTTCTGCTGCGCCCGAGCGGCACCGAACCCGTGGTGCGCGTGATGGTGGAGGCCGACGATGCAGCGCTTGCCCAGCGCTGTGCACACCGGGTGGCGACGGTTTTGCGTGGCGGCTAAAATGCTACATATTGTGTAGCGATAGATGTAATGAATACCTGGACAGTCCGGGTAATTCACCTGATTGGGACCATGCCTCAGATAGAAGCCCGTTCGCCCTGAGCTTGGTCGTTGGGCATCGCCAGGGGCTTCGACAGGCTCAGCCCGAACGGACGGGTTGGCGCATCTGAGGTATGGTCCCAATCAGGGCAATTTATTCAAAATCTGCGTCACAAATCGGTTCTGAGTTGCCAAAGCTCCGGAAACAGCACCGTATCGAGCATTTTGCGCAGGTAGCCCACGCCACCGGTGCCGCCCGTGCCGCCTTTGTGGCCGATGATGCGCTCAACTGTGCTCACATGCCGAAAGCGCCAGTGGCGAAAGGCATCTTCGATGTCGGTGAGTTTTTCGCCGAGTTGGTACAAATCCCAGTGCGTTTTCGGGTCGCGGTAAATGGCCAGCCAAGCGGCTTCCACTTGCGAGTCCACGGCGTAGGCCTGCGTGAAGTCGCGCTCTAGGCAGGCGGCGGGAATATTCAGGCCCCGCCGCTTCAAAAGCCGCAGCGATTCGTCGTAAAGCGAAGGCTGATGCAGCGCGTGAAGCACTTCGGCATGCCGTTCGCTCGCATGCGCGTGCGGTTTGAGCATCACCGCGTTTTTGTTGCCGAGCGCAAACTCAATGCAGCGGTACTGCCAGCTCTGAAAGCCGCTGCTTTGGCCCAAACTCGGCCGAAACTGGCTGTATTCAACTGGCGTGAGCGTGGCAAGCACATCCCATGCATGCACCAGTTGCTCCATGATTCGGCCCACGCGGGCGAGCTTCTTGAATGCCTCGCCCAAGCGCTCTTGCGTGATGTCTGCAATCGCGGCATGCAGCTCGTGCAGCATGAGCTTCATCCACAGCTCGCTGGTTTGGTGCTGCACGATGAACAGCATCTCGTTGTGGTCTTGCGAGAGCGGCCTTTGCGCCGCCAGCACCGCATCCAGCTGCAAATAGTCGCCATAGCTCATGCGCGCTTTGAAATCGAGCTCGGCGGCGTGGTGATTGGCGTTTGGCGTGGTCATCAAAAAAAA
>JAAFHN010000471.1:1642-2963 GCA_013298415.1 Comamonadaceae bacterium | reverse complement strand
GATTCAAGCACCACGGCCCAGAGCGCCTTGAGGCCGAGCGCGCGGTACACACCGCAGGCGAGCAAGAGCGCGTGCAAGGCGGCAACGGCTGCGGCTTCAGTGGGGGTGAATGCGCCGCTGTAAATGCCTGCGAGCAGCACCACGGGCAGGCTGAGCGGCAGTGCGCCGCGCAGCAGCGCGCCTTTCCACGCACCCTTGGGCATGGCAGGCTCGCGCGGCATGTTGCGCCGCACAGCAATCCATTGCACGGTAGCCGCGAGTGCAAGCGCCATCAAAAGCCCCGGCAGCACGCCGCCCATGAAGAGCGCGCCCACGCTCGCACCGCTCACCATGGCGTAAATCACCATCGGAATGCTGGGCGGGATGATCGGGCCGATGGTGGCGCTCGCCACCACCACCGCGCCCGCAAATCCTGGCGTGTAGCCCGGCTTAGCCAGCATTTGCCGAATCGTCACGAGGCCTGGCCCTGCAGCATCGGCAATGGCGCTGCCGCTCATGCCGCTGAACACCACGCTGACTGCAATGTCCACCTGCGCAAGCCCTCCCCGCAGGCGGCCAACCAGCACGCGGCAGGCATCAAAAATGCGCTCAGAAATCGTGCCCGCGTTCATCACATTGGCCGCAAAAATAAAAAGCGGCACAGCCAGCAGCACGTAGCCGTTCATCATGCCGTTGAGCACTTGCTCGGCAGCCAGCCCAAGATCTTGCTTGGTCGTGATCAAGTAGGCGATGCCCGCGCCGATCATGGCAAAGCCGATGGGTGCGCGCAGCACCAAAAGGCCGACTAGCACTGCAAAGAGCGTGATCAGCGGCGTGCTCATGGCTGTTTGCCGCGCAATCCAACAACGATCTGCCACGCGCAGCGCAGCGCAATCGCAAGCAACATCACGCAAAAGGGCATGAACACCCAGTGGTACCGCCAGCCGAGAACCGGCGTGCTTTCTCGCGCCATGAAGTGCACGTAGTCCATGCAAGCAGGCAGCGCCCAAAGGCACAGGCCGCCGAGCACAAAAGCTTGCACGATGAGGGCCCAGCGCTGCCAGCGATCAGGCAAACGATCCACCAGGGAATCAAAGGCCACATGCTCGCGCAATTTCACGCAGGCCGCGCAACCCCACAGCACGACCCAGGTGTAGAGGATCACGGCGAGCTCATCCGTCCAAGGCAGCGGCGCGTTCCAAATGAAGCGCGCTCCGATTTGGATGAGGAAAACAGCGAAAAGCGCGGCAAAGAGCAGGGCTGCGATGTGATGTGCAATCCGCTGCGCGAAGATCATGCTGAGTTTCATCGGCGGGTCTAGGTTTTCCTCTCAACCCGCTCG
>JAAFHN010000471.1:0-1632 GCA_013298415.1 Comamonadaceae bacterium | reverse complement strand
CTCGGGCTGAGCATGGCCTGTCCTGAGGTTGTCGAAGGGTCGAAGCCCGCAGCAGCCCTTCGACAGGCTCAGGGCGAACGGGAGAGAAAGTAGCGGGCGCAAAGCTAAGCTACTTGATCGCGTTGATGCGATCCAGCAGACCCGCAGGCCAGGCTTTGGCCATCTCGGATTTCAAGTACGCCGCTTGTACCGTTTGCCGAAACGCGGCCACGTCAGGCGTGGTGACCTGCAAACCCATTTTTCTGAAGTCGTCCACGATTTGGGATTCTTCTTGCAAGCGGTTTTTGTTGTTGAACTCGGCGGCTTCTGCAGCGGCCTTGCGCAGCGCGGTCTGCTGGGCGGGCGTGGCAGAAGCCCAGGCCTTTGCGCTGATGGCGATGAAGACAGCATCGGTCAAATGGCTGGTGAGCGCCAGTTGCTTCGTCACCTCGTGGAACTTCGCTGCGCGCACGGTCGGCAGCGGGTTGTCTTGGCCGTCAATCGTGCCGGTTTTGAGCGCCAAATACACCTCGCCAAAGGCCAGCGGCGTGGCCTTTGCACCGAGTGCTTCACCCAAGAAAAGCCACTCTTTGCTGCCCGGCATGCGCAGCTTGATGTCTTTCAAGTCGGCTGGTGTGCGCACTTGCCTGGCCTCGCGCAAGTTCACCTGTCGCGTGCCCAAGTAGGCAGTGGCGAGCACCTGCACATCCATCTTTTGCGCAACGGCTTTGAACATCTCTTGCCCGATGGGGCCGTTGAAGATTTTTTGCTGATGCGCCACATCGCGCACCACGTAGCCTGCTGTGAAGATCGAAAACTCAGGCACGAGCTTGGCAATGTCAAAGGCCGAAATCGCCGCCAACTCCAAATTGCCGCGCGCCATCGCGGCGGGCTCCGCCCCTTGCTTGAAGAGCGTGCCATTCAGATTGATCTGCACATCAAAGGCACCAGGCGCGGATTTGTCCAAACTGTCTTTGAACACCGTCCACATTTTGGCGTGCCAATCGTCGGGCACGGCAGGCGTGGAGACGCGCAGTGCCGCCCTGCTTTGCGCATGCGCCAATCCAGCCGCACCTACTGAGCCAACTACTATTTTGATAGCATCGCGACGTTTAAATACATGGACAGAGGAGTGATTTGACATAAGAATTGGTTCAAAACGACGCGAACTCGCGCCTGCTAGGGCTGCGCGGATCAATCGGCCTTCAACTGCTTGGCCAAATCGCGCTTCATGGTCTGCCTAACAGCCTTGGGCGACGGGCCATGCTCGCCTGCCTTGCGCTGGATGGCGAGCGCGACGAGCGGATTGCGCGGTTTGGCCGAGGCCAGCACCAAGGTGCGGGCTTTGATGGATCGGGAACTGGCTGACATGCCGCAATTATCGGATTGCGGCCCAGCCCGCCTACTTGGGCTGAGCAGCCGAGGGTGCGGGGGCGCTCGCGGCGGGCCGGGCGGCCATCGCTCGCAATTGCGCAAGCCAGGGCGCCCAGTCCAGTGGGCCTGACTCAAAGCGCTTTTTCAGATTCGCCAGCACACTGGGCCAAGCGCGAACGAAATAGCCGTGCGCCTTGTCCCATTCGCCGCCATCACCCCAGCCAGAGTGTGTGAGCCGCACGAGGGTCTGAGGCTTACCCGATGGCCCCGCAGGCAGCT
>JAAFHN010000277.1 GCA_013298415.1 Comamonadaceae bacterium | reverse complement strand
TTCATCCACCGCAGCGTGGATGCGGACGACAAAGTGAGCGACGTGTTGGTCAAGGTGATCGACAACACGGTGAGCGCGTTCCTGAAGTACCGCAACGATGCGAGTGCCTATGCGATGGAGCGCGCAGTGGATGCGCTCTTGGCCGCCCGCCGCGTGGAGTTTTTCGGCGTGGGCAACTCGGGCATCGTGGCGCAAGACGCGCAGCACAAATTTTTTCGCCTAGGCATACAAACGGTGGCCTATGCCGACGGCCACATGCAAGTGATGAGCGCGAGCATGATGAAGCCGCAAGATGTGGTGGTGATCATCAGCAATTCGGGCCGCACCCGCGATCTGATGGATGCCGCCGACATTGCCCGAAAGAATGGCGCCACCGTGATCGTGATCACCGCCAGCGGCTCACCTTTGGCAAGCGCGGGGCACATCCATTTGGCGGCTGACCACCCCGAGGGCTACGACCGCTACAGCCCCATGGTCTCGCGGCTTTTGCACCTGCTCGTGATTGACATCCTGGCCACCAATTTAGCCCTGCGCATCGGCGGCGAAAAGATCACACCGGCGCTCAGAGAAATGAAAAGCAATCTTCGGAGCAAGCGCTATGCATAGCTCGACGCGTTTCGATGCCGTCCTCTTTGATTGCGACGGCGTTTTGGTGGACAGTGAACCGATCACCAATGGGGTGTTGCGCGACTACCTGGCTGAGGAAGGCTGGGTGATGAGCAGCGAAGAGTGTGTGGCGCGCTTCATCGGCAGGGCCGTAAAAGATGAAGCAGCCGCGATTGAAGAACACATCGGCAAGCCCGTTGACGCGGCCTGGCTTGCGGCATTTCGAGCGCGGCGCGATGCCGCATTGCTGGCCCGCCTGCAAGCAGTGCCGCACATTTTTGACGCGGTGGAGTGGGTGCACGGCGCCACAAAGGGAAAGATCGCTTGCGCCTCAGGGGCAGATCGCGGCAAGGTGGAATTGCAGCTCACCATGGTGGGTTTGATGCCGTGGTTTGGTGGCCGTATCTTCAGCGGCCACGAGTTGCCGCGCTCTAAGCCCGCTCCCGATGTGTATTTGGCGGCAGCAGCCGCGTTGGGCGTAGACCCGAGGCGCTGCGCTGTGGTCGAAGACTCGCCCACGGGCGTCACCGCCGGCGTGACTGCTGGATGCACGGTGTTCGCTTACCACCCTGGCGCACACGCGATGAGCACCGAAAAAAGCTTGCTTGACGCCGGTGCAACTGCGACTTTTGGCACGATGCAAGACTTGCCAAACCTGCTAAGGTAAGGTTTCGCCCAGAAGCACTACAAAGCCTCATGCCCGAAAGCGCCCCCCCAAATCCAGAAATCGACGCAAAGCGCAAGGCACTCGGCGTGTGGTGCCCGCGCTGCCAGAGTCGCAAAGTGATCGAAGGGCAGCTTGGCGAGGCATCGCGCTTTTATCCGGCACGCCCGCTTTTCAAGGCGCTGACTGGCAAGCCCGTGGTGCTCAATTCCGACCTGGCCTACGCCTGCGCCCGCTGCGGCCTGGCCTGGAGCGAGGTGTCACCCGACGACTTGCAGAGGAACATCCGCAAATATGGCTTGAAACCGCACAGCCCTGATGTAATGCGCCTGGTGGAAGGGGAACGAACAGGCGCATTGGAACAAGCCCCGCAAGCCGCGTCAGAGCCACCGAGCACGCGTTGACTGCACCGGGGGGCTTCCACCGCTCTCGCTCTTCGCCCAGACACGCCGACCCTGGGCCGCTGTGAACAATCACTGGCGGTTGAAGCTCAAATACCCGAGGTGGTAGCCGCCGAAGCCGACATGGCTTCCAGAGATCAACATCAGCCCGTCGGAAAACGCTACTCCGTTGCCCAGGGACATGCCGTTCTCGAAGGGTCCTCGGCCGTCGCGCGTCAGCACGGCGGCGCCGACCCAAGGCGAGCCAGCCGCCCATTGGCAATCGGTCGAGCCAGGGGGCGACGAAAAATCTAAACGCACTCGCGCGAAATTTGCGAGCGCCGGACCGTCTTGCGTCAGCCGTCCGGTGATGACGCACGGCCCACCAATCGAGCGGAGGCTAGCTGAGCCAAGAACCTCCCCGGTTTCGTTGATGTAGATTGAAAAGCCACTCTCAGACTCCCACCCCCCGCCAAAACTGCGCAAGGCCACAGCCCTTGCGTTGTTGGCCGAGTAGTCCGCCGAGAATTCCGCCGTGACCGGCTCGTTGGGCAACAAAGCCTCATTGGTCAGCGCGCCCCAAAAACTGCTTTTCGCCACAAAAGAGCCTGAGCCATAGGCACTCGTGGAAGAAAACATGCGCGGGTGGCGTGGCGGCACGGTGTTGAGCCAGGGCGTGCGCTCGTACATCGCAGTCTGCCACGCTTCCGCTCCCCGATCCAGAAGGAATTCTCCGCGCACCTCGGGGTCCGTCCCTTGCTGTGAATAAAAGTTCAAGTTCCGCGACGAATCGACAGTGGCGTAAAACAGAGCGCCTGCTAAGCCTTGCGCCAGTTCCCAACTCCCCATCAAAGCGTCAGTCGTCGTGTCTTGCGCGAGTGAACCCAGGTCGGGCTGGTCCAAGGACACGTAGTACTGGGTGCGGCATTCCGCTCCGGTCGCAATGTTTGCAAACCGGAATTTAACCAGGCTCACCGGGTTTTGGCCTGGGTACGTCACCCGCATGGCGCACGCATCACGTGCAGCCACTTGATAAGTGACTGAGCTGAGCGATTGGATTGGCGCGCGGTGAGCGCCAGCGAGCTGCTGACCGCCGCGGTAAGTCTCGAGCCTGCCGGCGAAGGCACCGCTGCGCCAACCCGCATCGGGTGTAGACCCCCACGAGCCACGAACCAAACTCCAGCGCGGCGCGCCGGTTGCCGCATCGTAGTGATAGATGACCATGAAGGCCTTGTCGCCCTGCGCTTCAATGGCCCATCCCCGGCCTCCGGCCGAAGGATCCCAGAACCAACCCGTCTCTGAGGAGCGATTTGTGGTGAGGTCCACAGCGGGCTTCGAAGTCTCATCAATTGGGAACCTGCGGATGGGCATGAAGCGCCCCCCCGGCAGTTCGACGACTCCGGAAAACAGTGCACCATAGTTGGAAATGGTGTTCCCGCCCACGAAGCGTATCTTCAGCGGCCCGACATCTGAGCCAGTAGGCTGCGTCCATCTCACCGAATCCAGTGCTTGGCCGCCACGGTAGGTTTTGAGCATGCCGTCAAACACGTAGTTCCTGCCCGACTGCACCAGGGTTCCTTCAGCAACATGCCATATCGGATCTCCCGCCGTGTCGTAAAGGAATACACCTACAAAAGCGCGGTCTCCCTGCGCCTCCACGAAGACGCCCGTTCCGGGCTCAAGCGGATTCCAATACCAGCCGTGCCCTGTGAAACTGGTCGGTGGCTCGGGCAAGCCCACGGAGGAGGCTCGCTCCGATTTTTCTTGTGGTCGGAAAGGCTCGGTATCGGTGAAGGATCGGTAGAACGGCGCGGGGGCTTTGGCAAGGACTGGCAGCGGCAACTGGCTCTGAGCCGAAGGGGGCGTAGGCGACCCTGCCGCGACATCGCCGAAGCTGTTGTTTGAGCCGCCGCCACAGGCCGAGAGCGCCATACAAGCGACCAGACCGACCGAGCCAAGCCCACGCAGCACCGCGCGAAGTACAGTGTGAAAAGGCATTTCTCTCCCCCTCAAGCAAGACATCGGTTCTCACTATTCGATGATCGGACGATTCTAGCGATACCGCAGCAGCTGGTGCTCGCCGCACTCGGCGGCATCGGCTTTGCGCGGCAGCGCTTTGATGCCACAATGAAGTGCTAGATTGACGTTACGTAACGTCAATCAAAACTCGACCCGCCTGCCATGCCCGTTCTGCAATCCAAGCTCAGCCCTAAAAGCGCCGATTTCCAAGCCAATGCGCAGGCGATGCGCGCGGTGGTGGACGATCTGAAAACCCACCTGGAGCGAGTGGCGCTCGGCGGCGGTGAGGCCGCACGGGCCAAACACACGGCGCGCGGCAAGTTGCTGCCCAGGGATCGCGTGGAGATGCTGCTCGACCCGGGCACCGCTTTTTTGGAAATCGCGCCGCTTGCCGCGATGAACATGTACCCCGACCGCGATGGCTCAGACAGCGCCCCCGCAGCCGGCGTGATCGTAGGCGTGGGTCAAGTCAACGGCGTGACCTGTGTGATCGTGTGCAACGACGCGACCGTGAAGGGCGGCACCTACTACCCGCTTACGGTGAAAAAGCACCTGCGCGCGCAAGAAATCGCGATGCAAAACGGCTTGCCGTGCATCTATCTGGTGGATTCAGGCGGCGCAAATTTGCCGAACCAAGACGAGGTGTTCCCCGACCGCGATCACTTTGGCCGCATTTTCTACAACCAAGCCAACATGAGCGCGCAGGGCATCGCGCAAATCGCGGTCGTGATGGGCTCATGCACGGCGGGTGGCGCGTATGTGCCTGCGATGAGCGACGAGACCGTGATCGTGAAAAACCAAGGCACGATTTTTTTGGGCGGCCCGCCGCTCGTGA
>JAAFHN010000161.1 GCA_013298415.1 Comamonadaceae bacterium | reverse complement strand
TGCCCCGCCTGCTGAGCAACGCCCTAAGCGGCCAAAACCAATCCGCCATCCAAACGCTAGCCGAAGAAAACCGAAAACTCCAAGACCTCGTCCGTAAACTGATCTACATCGGCGTGGGGCTGCTGGGGAGTGTGGTTTGGGTGCTGTTGTTGCTGCATTTCAAGGCGTAGAGCAGGACGGCCTGTAACGCGAAAAGCGCTGAAAAGGCTCGAAAAGCACAGAAACTCAGCCGAGTTTTGATTGGCAAATCATCCCGTTATCTATGCTTTTGCCATATTCTTTGCTATGCTTTTTGCAACTCGAGCGTCGAATCGCAAGATTTGATCCTCGAGCTATGCGCGGGAACGCGGATGGCACGCGGCGCCAGAAAGCGGACTCAGGGAACCCCGTCGAAGTCGTCCGCGAGACTCAATAGCTCATTGTGATACCGACTCAGTCGCTCGAAGTGCGCGTGAATTGCACCAGCGATTTCCTTGGAGTTTTTGACTGCCAAAAAGTGGCCGACTATCTGCGAGTAGTGCTCTGCTTGGCGTGGAAGTCGGGAAGCCGGGTCAAGTTTCTCCGCGATCTCCGCGTCTGACATCACCTGGACAATCTGCGCGGGCTTCGGTAGTTTGAAGTTCGCGGCTGGTTTGGGTGGAAATTTTCCGTTCATCAACGCTGACTTCGGATGGAAGGCGTGAAAAAGCGCGTTTTCTAGCGGCGCAATGGCGTCCCGCTCGATCACTGGAAACGCCCAAACGAAAGCAATTTCCCAAACGTCAATTTGTCTGTTGGCAATGATGTCTGACCTCGCTGAAGTCAGGTGGCGGTTGACGCGTGACCGAATTCCATCAGTCGACTGACCTACGTACATCGGGACGCCATTCAAGTCGCACAGCACGTAGCAACCCACATCATTCAGCAGCGTACGCACGGCAGCTCGCCGAAAATTGAGATCAATAGCCACCCATTACCTCACGTTAGCGCCAGTTCGAATTGAGGGGCAGACCGCCGGACCAGAAGAGGTTCAAGCAGAAATTCGGCCAGATGGCGTACGACGCTCACGCACACCCCGTCGCCGGCCACATGGTACGCGTCGTTGTACCGCTCTGGCAGTACATAACTGTCCGGTAGACCCATCAAGCGGGCAGCCTCACGGGGTGAAAGGAGCCGCGATCGGACCTCGGCCCCCTCCACGACCAGAATCGTTTGTCGACTGGATCCCCCGCCTGGCGTGCGCAGACAACCTGCGAGACCGTCAAATCTCACTTCCGCTCTCTGATGCTTCGTACCGTCGGAATTTGCGCGGGTTCGCTTGTAAAGCGTACCTACGCATCTTTCACCTCTGCGCTGCACTCCAGCAATTTTCTGCCGATTCAGCGGTGTCATCATCTCTAGGAGGCGCTCGGTCTCTGCTTTCGTGTGCCACTCCACGCCGCACGGGTCATTCTCAATCAGCGACGTCAATGGGGCCACCGCCGCGCTGGGGCTAGGAAGATTCCACCACACCCACTTGCGCTTGGACTCATCTGAGAGTTGATCGTAGGCATGGACGAGCGTACGTGGATGCCAAGACTGACACGGGCCAGCCGCCACAAGTCCGCAGGCCGGGACTAAAGACGCCTCCACAGCGACAAAGAACACGCGCTGCCTGCTTTGCGGTACAAATCTTCGGGCATCGATGACCATCGCGCCAAACCGATAGTTGGAGCCCGACAAGGCCGAGCAAATTGCTCCGAAATCTTTGCCCGCTCGGGATGTCAAAGCGCCGTACACATTTTCAAGAACCACCACTCGAGGCGCCCTCTTTTCCCTCTTCAGCGAGCGCATCAGCATCCAAAAGGGCCAAAAGGTTCCTGACCTTGTCTTCACCGCTGAAGCGGCGCTACCCAGTCCGAGGTAGCTACCAGCGAGTGATAAATCTTGGCAAGGAAAGGATGCCCAGGCCAAGTCGACGTCAGCCGGGATTTGAGCGGCAGTCAGTTTGGCCACATCTTCGCAAACAATATCGGCAGCACCCCAATTCGCTGTGTAAGTTGCGACTTTCATGGGGTCGAAGTCGTTGGCAAAACAGCACAGCCAGTTCTTGCCGAGACCTGCGCGAGCCATACCACCGCCGGCAAAAAATTCAAGATAACGAAGGGTGGGCGCGTTCATGTTCGATGCCAAGCTTAAGTCACAAACGATAAGTACCCGAAACGGGAGGCCGCCCGTTTGACGGCGATGCCAAAACTTGAGCGCACTTTATCTCAAAACTGTATGTAAACACAGTTTTGAGATTGCGGGACAGCGGATTTCTTTGTCGCATCCCTACGGCATTTCCGTTGCTGTCGGTTTCCCCAAGCTGAGTCGCCTCAAGCCAGCTTGATCTGCAAGCTGCGACCCAAAGCCGCCAGCGCGGCGGCGATGCCGTCGATTCGGGTGGTGTGGCGCAGGTTGGTGAGGCGGTTGATTTCTTGGGAGGTGGTGTTCATCCGCCGGGCGAGTTCGGCGGGGCGGACGTTTTACGTGACCATTTCGTTGAGGAGGAGCACTTTGGCTGACAGGCTCGCAGGAAGTTCAACAACCGGCTGACCTCTCTTTGGCTTTGACGGCACAGGTACGGCGCGCTTGTCTTCAAAGTAAAACTCCATCGCCGTCTCAAGCGCCTCGCGTGCCATGTGCAGAGCTTCCTCGGGCGTTTCGCCCTGCGTGATGGCTTCCGGGATGTCGCGAAAAGTGATGACGTAGCCGCCGTCGGTGGGGTCTGGTGTGAGCGTGACTGGGAATTTCATGGTGGCTCCTTTACTTGAGGCCGAGTTGCTTTTTGATCGCCTCCACCGTTCCTTTTTTGAGGTCGGTGTTGTGCATGGGCAGGATCGACTGTTTCGTGCCAAGGTACACGTTGAGGTGCGAGCCCTTCATGGCACCAAAACTCGCGCCCTGCTGCGTCAGCCAGCGCTTGAATTCTTTGCTGTCGTTAGGTGCCAATGTAAACAATTTTGTGAATTTTTCAGACGTCAAACGCGGGAGCACATGCGTGAATTGGGCGCTGGATGCGACCTGCGAAACTGCGGGGGCTCGAACCGGGCCTTGAGGGCTCCAGCGGATCCATTTCTGGTTAAATCGGCCAACTGTCCATTGATTCATTAAATCTGGCGCTACAAAAACATGAGTGACTCGACTTTGACCATGCGTGAGCTTTACGACCTTTGCCAGCGGCAGGAGGTTTGGATTTCGGGAATGGAGCGGGTGGTGACGCGGCATGTGGTTCGTTGCGTGTCGAAGGACGGCGATACGGCGATGGTGCTTTGGCAGGACTTGCCGGGCGATCCGGCCGCAGCGCGCAAAGCGGTGGCAGACGAGCTGGCTTGGTGTCGCGCAAACGTGAAATCGCTGAACTGGAAGGTGTACGGGCATGACTTGCCGGGCGAATTGGGTGGCTGGCTTCAGGCTGAGGGCGGCGAGCCGGAAGACCGAAGCGTGCTGCACATGGCGCACATCCCGGGCTTGCTTCAGAAGCTGGCGGCACGGCGGGCCAGCGCTGTTGCGCGCATGCCTCCCACCCTGCGGGCTGGCTACAGCCGCGCTCAAATTCTCTCGGCTCAAGCGACTTGGATCAATGTGTGGCCGGAATCGGCGGACGAACAGGCGCTTTGGGGCGAGGTGTACGCGTCTGAGGCTGACCGCTGGAACGCCGAAGCTGCAAAAACTGGCGACCAAGACCCCGGGACTTGCTTTTGGACGGCGCACGCGGCCGCAGACCCCGATCCCACCATCGGCGCGGGCTACGCGATCCACGGCCCGCCCGCTAACGCCCAAGACCCCAAACCCAACCGCCCGATTGCGCTGCTCTGCGGTGGCGCAGTGCGCGAATCCGCGCGCGGCCAGGGTGCTTACAGCGCGCTGCTCGCGGCCCGAACGCGCTGGGCGGCCGAGCGCGGGGCCGAGTACATGGCCATCGAAGCCAGCCCGATGAGCGCGCCCATCGTGCAGTCGCTCGGTTTTGCGCCGATCACGCCTTTGGTGTTTTACAAATTCGATTTTTGAAGCGTTTTTGGCCCTCTGTACTTTTATTTACATCATTTATTGCTACGTTTTTTGAAGTCATTGCTGCAACGCAACAAAGCCCACACGCGGCGTAAAACTTTGGCCCGCGCGAGCCGAGCTGTCCCATAATCGCGCCCATTTTCAACACAACAGCGCCCAAGCGCGCTCTTTGGCCATGAACTACACGCTCTTGGGTTTTGTGCTGCTGTATTTGGTTGGAACCATGGCCATCGGCGTGTGGGCCGGCTCCAAGATCAAGACCACCACCGACTTTTCGCTGGCCGGCCGCAGCTTGCCGCTGGTGATGGTGGTCACCACCACCTTTGCCACCTGGTTTGGGGCTGAGACCATCATGGGCATCCCCGCTAAATTTGTTCAAGGCGGGCTGAACGCGATTGTGGAAGACCCCTTTGGCGCGGGCATGTGCTTGGTGATCGTGGGCATGTTCTTTGCCGCCAAGCTCTACAAATTGAATCTGATGACGATTGGCGACTTTTATCGCCAGCGTTACGGCAAAGGCATCGAGATTTTTTGCTCGGTGGCCATCATCCTGAGCTACCTGGGCTGGGTGGCGGCGCAAGTCACTGCCCTCGGCTTGGTGTTCTCCGTGATCACAGGCGGCGCAATTTCGTTTGAATGGGGCATGACGATTGGGCTCGTGCTCGTGTTGATCTACGTGGTGGTGGGCGGCTTGCTGGCTGTGGCCTGGACGGATTTCATCCAGATGATCGTGCTGGTTGTGGGCCTCCTGGTGATCGCCGTGTTCTCTGCCAACTTGGCAGGCGGGGCCGACAAAGTGATCGCCTACACCACGAGCCAAGACCTGTATCGCTTCTGGCCTGAGCCGACGTTCACGCAAATCATGTTTTTCTTTGCTGCCGCCATCACCATGATGATCGGCAGCATCCCGCAGCAAGACATTTTTCAGCGCGTGATGTCGGCCAAAAGCGCCGATGTGGCCAAAAAGGGCGCCATGATCGGCGGCTTCAGCTACATCTTGTTTGCCTTCGTGCCCATGTTCATCGTGTGCGCTGCGGTGGTGGTGATGGGCAACAACGCTTTGGAGCTTGCCAAAAACGACTATCAAAAGCTGCTCCCCACGTTCGTGATGACGCACATGCCGCTTTTCATGCAGATCCTCTTTTTCGGGGCGCTGCTGTCTGCCATCAAAAGCACGTCTTCTGCCACGCTGTTGGCCCCATCCACAAGTTTTGTGGAGAACATCTTGAAAAACATCCGCCCCGGCATGACGGACAAAGAGCAGCTCAAAGCCACGCGCGTCACCATCGTGGTGTTTGCCGCGCTCGTGCTCGCCTACGCCATGGCCATGCGCGGCACGCCGATTTATGACCTGGTGTCTGGCGCGTACCAAGTGACCTTGGTGGGCGCGTTTGTACCGCTGGTGATGGGCATTTACTGGAAGAAGGCCACCACGCAAGGCGCGATGTGCTCGGTAGGCTTGGGCATCTTCACCTGGATTTTGTTCATGCCACAAGTGATGGGCTGGGGCGAGAAATTCCCGGGCCAGTTGGCCGGCTTTTTGATGGCTTGGGCCGGCATGTTTGCCGGATCGCTCTTGCCGCAGTGGTTTCAAGACCGCAAAGAAGCGATGGCTTGATGGCTGGGCCGGGCTTGGGTAAGGCTCGCGGATAGAATCGTGGGTTTTCCCTCATTCATTCGCTCACCTGCTCGGCATGCCGATTTACGCCTACAAATGCGCCGCTTGCGGCCACGCGAAAGACGCGCTCCAAAAGCTGTCTGACCCGCCTTTGACCACTTGCCCTGCCTGTGGGGTGGAGGCGTTTTCAAAGCAAGTCACGGCCGCCGGCTTTCAGCTCAAAGGCGCGGGCTGGTACGTGACCGATTTCCGCTCAGGCGGCGATGGTGCGAACAGCGGCGTGGGCAAGGCCAAAGAAGAAGCGGCTGCGAAACCTGCCGAGGGTGCTGCGTCACCCGCCGCTGCGCCCGCAGCATCGCCTGCCGCCACACCAGCCCCGGCTGCTGCGGCTCCGGCCCCAGCACCTGCCCCCAAAGCCGCGCCAGCTCCGGCAAGCGCCTGAACACGAAAGCGCGGCCAATATGATGTCCACCCTTCGCAAATGGCTGCTCGCGGGCTTGCTCGTGATCGTGCCGATTGCGCTCACCTTTTGGGTGCTGGAGTGGATCGTCGTCACGCTCGACAAAACGCTCAACCTGCTGCCCGCCGCGTGGAACCCCGAGAAGCTGCTCGGCACCTACATCCCTGGCTTTGGCGTGATCCTTGCTTTGGTCGTGCTCTTGCTGGTGGGTGCTGCGGCCAGCAATTTTTTTGGCAAAAAGCTCGTGGCTTGGTAAAAAAAA
>JAAFHN010000545.1 GCA_013298415.1 Comamonadaceae bacterium | reverse complement strand
GAAGTAAAGCTGCAGCTGCCCAGGGTTGGCTTTGCCCTGGGCCCGCAGTCGGCGGCGGGCTTCGGTCATGGCGCGCATGGGGGCGGAGCCGGTGCCGGTGCAGATCATCACGATGTGGCTGCCCGCGTGGTTGGGCATCAAAAAGCTCGCGCCAAATGGGCCGATCACATCCACCGTGTCGCCCACTTTTGCATCGCACAGGAAATTGCTGGCTGCGCCGCGCACTGCTCTGCCGTCGTGGTCTTCCAGCACGCGCTTCACGGTGAGCGAGAGGTTGTTGTAGCCAGGCCGCTCGCCGTCTCGGGGGCTTGCCACGCTGTACTGGCGGGCATGGTGGGGCTTGCCGCGCCCATCAAGGCCCGGCGGGATCACGCCGATGCTCTGGCCTTCGAGGGCGGGAAAGAAGGCATCGCCGAAATCGAGCACGATGTGGTGGGTGTCGTAGTCTCCACGCCCGTCTTTGGCCAGCTCGGTGACGCGCACATTGCCGGTGACCGTGGCGCGCACGCTCGGCTGCTGCGCCTTGGGGCCGTAGAGCATGGTGTACGGATGCGCGGCAGACCACGGGGCGCTGGTGGCGCTGTGGTTGTGCTGCGCGGCAGCCAGGCTGGTTGCTACTGATTGCGTAGCAACAGATGTTGATTCTTCCTGGACAGTGGGCTGATTTTGTTTCAAATCTAGGGTTTCAGCATCCAAAGACGGCCCCGCAAAGGCTTCGGCAGGCAATGGCTCGGGCAACACATCCCAGGTGAGCTGTTCGGCCACCGAATACGCCTGCGCTTTGTGTACCGTGCGCCAGTTGTCGATGCTGCCCGTGGGGCAGGGCGAGATGCAGGCCATGCAGTGGTTGCATTTCTCGGCATCCACCACGTAGTTGCGGTCGTCATGCGTCACCGCGCCCACCGGGCAGGTGGCCTCGCAGGTGTTGCAGCGAATGCAAATTTCGGGATCGATGACATGTTGGTTGATGGTTTGCATGGCTTAGGGCGTAGGGGGCAATTTTGAACGCAAAGGGCGCAAAGAAAACGCAAAGGGCGCAAAGTCAATCCAACGGAGGATCAAAATAGATAGCAGAGAATAAAGGAAATACGTGGACAAAGAAGGGATTCATTTCAAAACTGGCTGTTTGGATTGACTCAGCGCCCTTCGCGTCCATTTCGCGCCCTTTGCGTTCATTGCCCCGGATTCCCTAACCCTCAAGCAAAGCGCACGTATTCAAAATCCACCGCCTGCTTGTTGATGCCCATCGCGGGTGGGGCGATCCAGTTGGCGAACTTTCCGGGGGTGTCTACTCGGCCCATGAGGCTGGCCACGAAGGCGCGGTCTTCATCAGTGGCGAGCCAGCTGTCTTTCTTGGCAGTCCACTCGGCTTCGCTCAGCACGCGGCCATCGGGCGACACTTTTGCGCCGCTCAATGCGCCAATTTGGCGGTGGAAAGCTTTGTGTGGCGTGGTCAGGCGGTGGGGCAGGCCAGCTTTTTCAATCACTTTGTTCCAGCGGCCCACGCCTGAGATGCTGTCTTTGATGTAGTCGTCTCGGAGCACTTCGTTGAGTGCGTTGAGCATCGGCACTTGTTTTTCCACGAGCTGCCCATCGCGCACTTCCAGCACGCCATAGGTTTGGCCGCGCAGTTGGTGGTCGTCCACGCGCTTGCCTTCTTCGTAGCGGTGCTTGATGCCGCTGGAATAGAAGGTGGCTGCGTTGCTGGATTCGTCTGCGCCAAAAAGGTCGATGGTGACGCTGAAGTGGAAGTTCAGGTAGCGCTGCAAGGTGGGCAGGTCGATCACGCCTGCTGCGCGCAGCTTGGCGGGGTCGTCGGTCTTCAGCTCGTTCATCACTTGGCAGGTGCGCTGGATCACGCGGCTCACGCCGCTTTCGCCCACAAACATGTGGTGGGCTTCCTCGGTCAGCATGAACTTGGTGGTGCGCGCCAGGGGATCGAAGGCGCTTTCGGTGAGGGCCGAGAGCTGAAACTTGCCGTCGCGATCCGTGAAGTAGGTGAACATGAAAAAGCTCAGCCAATCTGGCGTGGCTTCGTTGAACGCGCCCAAGATGCGGGGGTTGTCTTGGTCGCCGCTGCGGCGATCAAGGAGCGCCTCGGCTTCTTCGCGGCCATCGCGGCCAAAGTGCTTGTGCAGCAGGTACACCATGGCCCACAGGTGGCGGCCTTCTTCCACATTGATTTGGTAGAGGTTGCGCAAGTCGTACATGCTGGGCGCGGTCAGCCCCAAATGCCGCTGCTGCTCCACGCTCGCGGGCTCGGTGTCGCCCTGGGTGACGATGATGCGGCGTAAATTGGCGCGGTATTCGCCAGGCACGTCTTGCCACACGGTGCTGCCTTTGTGGTCGCCAAAAGCAATCTCGCGCTTGGCATCGCCTGGGTTCAGAAAAATGCCCCAGCGGTAGTCGCGCATCTTGGCGTGGCCAAACTGCGCCCAGCCTTGCGGATCCACGCTCACCGCAGTGCGCAAGTACACCTCGGAATCCCGCGAGCCGGAGGGGCCAATGTCGTCCCACCAGTTGATGAAATTCGGCTGCCAGCTCTCAAGCGCCCGCTGCAAAGTGCGGTCCTCGCCCAAGTTGAC
>JAAFHN010000641.1 GCA_013298415.1 Comamonadaceae bacterium | reverse complement strand
GCCTTGCGGCAGCTGGAGTTCTTTGAGTCGTGCAGACAGGCGCAGCGCCGGCGGATCGCCCGCCCTGCCCGCGCTGTGGTTTTGCAGTCCGATGTGGATGCGGCCATCCAAGAAGGTCCCAGCCGTCAGCACCACCGTATGGGTGTGAAACCGGATGCCCGCTTGCGTCACCACGGTTTGTACGCGGGTCATGCCGTCTTGCTCGGCCACCGTCACATCGTCTACGGCTTGCTGAAAAAGCCACAGGTTCGGTTGATTTTCCAGTCGCCGCCGAATTGCTGCCTTGTACAAAATCCGATCTGCCTGCGCGCGCGTGGCGCGCACCGCCGGCCCTTTGCTGCCGTTCAAAATGCGAAACTGGATGCCGGCCTCATCGGTGGCCGCGGCCATCGCGCCACCCATCGCATCGATCTCTTTCACCAAGTGGCCCTTGCCGATGCCGCCGATCGACGGGTTGCAGCTCATCTGGCCCAGGGTTTCGATGTTGTGGGTGATCAAAAGGGTTTTGCAGCCCATGCGTGCGCTGGCCAGCGCTGCCTCCGCGCCCGCATGCCCACCGCCCACCACCACCACATCAAATTGCTGTGGAAAATCCATGTTTTCACCTTCTTGACAACGCGATTTTACGTAGGCAAGCCTGCATGCGCACAAAGCGCCATCAAGCAGACGCCCTTGCGGCTGTGGATAAGTTGTTGGTATAGTTGTCCCCCCGTTGGTTTTTCACCGGGGTTATGCACAGAACAATGAGAATCCGCCCGTGTTGATTGACCGCGCCAATGGCGCCCCTGCCGCCCCCAGCGTCAGCGCTGAACCCCACCCACTTTGGGAAGCCTGTCTGGACCACTTGGCCCAGCAGCTGCCCACCACGCTCTTCACCACCTGGATCAAACCTCTGAATGCCACCACCGCTGCCGACGGCGTGGGCGCTGTGATCTGGGTGGCCAACCGTTTCAAGCTGGATTGGATCAAATCACAGTATGCCAAGACCATTGAGGCCGCCTTTGCCAGCGTGTTGGGGGAGCCCCTGCGGGTAGAGCTGGCCATCGCACAGCGCGCGCCGTCGCTTGGTGTGGCTGCGCCCAGTGGCTTGGTTGCAAGCAGCATGGCTGTGGGCTCAGAGGGCGATGGCTCAAGCGACGAGCAGTCGGATGCCCTGCGCAACCGCATCAACCCTGCGCTCACCTTCGAATCGCTGGTAGAAGGCAGTGCCAACCGATTGGCCCGCACCGCTGGCATGCATGTAGCCAGCCACATCGGCACCCACTACAACCCACTCTTTGTTTACGGCGATGTGGGCTTGGGAAAAACGCACTTGATGCACGCCATTGGCAATGCCCTGCTCGCGCGCCAGCCGAGCGCGAAAGTGCTTTACCTGCACGCCGAGCAGTTCGTTGCCGACGTGGTGCGCTCTTACCAGCGAAAAACATTCGATGATTTCAAACGCAAGTACCACCAACTCGATCTGCTCTTGATCGACGACGTGCAATTCTTTGCGAACAAGGAACGCACCCAAGAAGAGTTCTTCAACGCGTTTGAAGCGCTCTTGGCCAAGCAGTCACACATCGTGCTCTCAAGCGACCGTTACCCAAAAGACCTGCCCGATATCTCTGCACGCTTGCTTTCCCGCTTCGATGCGGGTTTGACCGTGTCGATTGAGCCGCCAGAGTTCGAAATGCGGGTGGCCATTTTGGTGAACAAAGCCAAAGCAGAGGGTGCCGACATGCCCGATAGCGTGGGCTTTTTCATTGCCAAAAGTGTGCGCGCTAACGTTCGCGAGCTCGAAGGCGCGCTGCGCAAAGTGCTGGCCTTTTCTCGTTTTTCTGGCCGAGCCATCGATGTGGAGTTGGCCAAAGAAGCATTGCGCGATCTGCTTTCCATCCAATTGCGCCAAATTTCCGTGGAAAACATCCAAAAGACGGTGGCTGACTTTTACAAGATCAAAGTCGCCGACATGTATTCCAAAAAGCGGCCCAGCTCGATTGCCAAGCCACGCCAAGTGGCCATGTACTTGGCCAAAGAGCTGACGCAAAAGTCATTGCCCGAGATCGGCGAGCTCTTCGGCGGGCGCGATCACACAACAGTGCTGCACGCGGTGCGCAAAATCTCAGCCGAAAAA
>JAAFHN010000577.1 GCA_013298415.1 Comamonadaceae bacterium | reverse complement strand
ATCAGCGCGAGGACTACTGGAAAAATCGCGCTCAACCGTTCTGGCAACAGATCTGGCCAAAATCCCGCGACTTGGCCACTCCACGAATCGCCGAGTCCTTAGCTCGTACGGCAATTGCCGCCCGAGGTGAGTTCCCGACTGCCTTGGCTGACATGCAGGCGTGGCTGCAACCAATTGAACACCCCCACTATGTCGTACATCTGATGTGCGAATCAGGTTTGTGCAGCAGATTTCCAGCGGATGCACTGAGCCTGTTGATTGCGATGATTGCCCACCAACAGCGGGGGCCTCGGAAGTTAGGGCAATGCCTGGATCAAATCGTGCAGGCCGCGCCAATCCTTGCGCAGGATGCCCGTTACTTGCGATTGCGCGAGTATTTCCGAAGACGTGGAATGTGATGTTGTTTGCAGCTCCCCGCAGCAACCCGCACGAGTGCTCATAAGCTCGGGAGGCGACCCGGCACATGCTCAACCGTCCGCCACCTAACAAACGGAAATGGCTCGCCCAAAAGGCGGGCCATTTTTTTGAGCTGAGGGCGATTGAACCTTGAGCCACAGGCAAACGTGTGCGCCGCAGCGTGTCGCTCAAATCTACCCGAGGGCCGCACTTCGAAGGCGGATGCGGCTGTGGCCTTCGCTGAACGAAAGCGCAAACAGCCGGGGGCGGTGGCTCCAGCTCACGGGCGCGGGATTGCAAAACTGCGCGCGACGCTGCGCCGCTTGCAGTTTTGGCCTTCGGCCCATCGCGCTGCGATGTCCAAAACAGTCCCCCGGACTGTTTTGAGCGAACCCGACACGGCTGCTCACGCGCCGCTTAAGCCAAAGCCCCAAAAAAAATGCCACCTGTCAGGTGGCATGTTTTTTGGGGCTTTGGCGGAGGGGGCGGGATTCGAACCCGCGGTGGGGATTAGCCCACACACGCTTTCCAGGCGTGCGACTTAAACCGCTCATCCACCCCTCCGGAATCCCAACATTCTACCAGGCTGACTTCCTCAAATTTGTGGGGCAACATGCTTGCGCTGCGGCGGCAGACGGTGGGCAGCGAGGGCATCGGTGTCAGGCGGTAACATGCGCGGCTTGACATTGCATTGCCCATGAACATCCAGCAGCTCAGCGTGACTTACCAGTCCGAAGAAGACCGCATCTTGTTGCGCATCTTGACGCATGACATGCAAGAGATTCAGCTGCTTTTCACGCGCAAGCTGATGCTGGGCGCGTGGCCGCTTTTGCAGCGGGTGAGCACGCACACCACGGCTTTGCACGCTTCGGCGCAGCCGCATGTGAGCGCCGCAGATGATGCCGCCAAAGTAGCGATGGCGGAGTTCACGCGCGCCGCAAGCCTGGAGCAAGCCGATTTCAAAACGCCCTACAGCGGCGACCAGGTGAAGTGGCGGCCTCTGGGCGCCCTGCCCTTGCTGATCACCGAGATCCACGTGACACCCCAGGCTCAGGGCAGATTGCAGCTCAATGTGGTGGAGCGACTTCCGGATCGCGCCCCGCCGCGTAACCTGCAAATGCAGCTCGAACAAGCCCTGATCCACGGGCTGATGCAACTGCTGGCGCAGGCGCTGGCGGCATCTGGCTGGGCAGAGCCTGCGGCTTGGCAGGCCAGCTTGGCACACGCGGAACAGCCCGCCGATCCTGCGCAATCTCAGCCAGCCCGCGTGCTGAACTGAGCCGCTCTGGCAGCGCTCACAGCGCTGCTGGCCCGCTTGCATTCGACCAGATGAACTGGTCCTTCGATGCGCTCGTTCGTGACTAAACTGAGCTGCATCTCAACAAGGAGCAGCGCAATGCGAACAGCGATGAAAACCCTGACTGCCACTCTGGCAGTGACTTTGCTCGGCACTGCGCAGGCCCAAGTGCCACGCAGAACCGATTGCGACAGCGCTTTGGAAGTCGCTGTGACCGCCAAGGGAGCGAGCGACAAGCAAGGCAACTACGTGCGCTATGTGGCCGTGTTCACACGCAAGGATGACACTGCCCGCGACTTGGCAGTGCGCTTCGCATACAAGCCTCCGGCTCAGGCCAGTACCGTTAGCGGCTTCAGTGGAGAGGGTGTCGTGGAAGGGATGGGCCGCAAGGAAGTGGATGTGGCTGCTGAGCGCCGGGGTGGCGCGGTCACGCCCAGCATCCCTCGGGATCAATTGCTGGGGTATCTGTCGGTGAGCTGCGCGGCGCGGCCCTGACCGCGCTCAGGAAGCATTGAGCCGATTCCAAATCAACGCGGCCATGCGCCCGGTTTTGCCGCTGCATGCGCGGTGCGAGTAAAAACGCTCGGGGTTGCTGGCGGTGCACCAGGCAGGGCTCGCGTCGTTGCCATGCACGCTCTTCAGGCCCAAGCGGGCTAACCGGGCGCGGGCGAGGTTTGGCAGATCGCAGAGCCACTTGTTTTTTGAACTCGCAGTGAAGCAGCTCGCATCGACCGCATCCGCGAAGA
>JAAFHN010000107.1 GCA_013298415.1 Comamonadaceae bacterium | reverse complement strand
GTACACGCGCTTGAACATCCACAAGGTGTAGGCCGCGCCAAAAATGAGCGCCGTGGCAGAAGCCATGCCGATCCAGAAATTGAACTTCACGGCACCCAAAATCACCATCCACTCGCCCACAAAGCCCGCCGTGCCCGGCAGGCCGCAATTGGCCATCGCAAAGAGCAAAGCAAAGGCCGCGAACTTGGGCATGGTGTTGATCACGCCGCCATAAGCCGCGATGTCACGGGAATGCACGCGGTCATAGAGCACACCGATGCAGAGGAACATCGCGCCTGACACAAAACCGTGCGCAATCATCTGCACCAAGCCGCCGGCGATGCCCAGCTCGTTGTAGATGAAAAAGCCGAGCGTCACAAAGCCCATGTGCGCAACCGATGAGTAGGCCACGAGCTTTTTCATGTCGGTTTGCACCAGGGCCACCATGCCCACGTAAATCACCGCGATCAAGCTGAGCGCGATCATCAGCCAGGCCCATTCGCGCGCGGCATCTGGGGCAATCGGCATCGAAAAGCGCAAAAAGCCGTAAGCGCCAAGCTTCAGCATGATGGCAGCCAGCACGGCTGAGCCGCCAGTGGGTGCTTCCACATGCACATCGGGCAGCCAGGTGTGAACTGGCCACATCGGCACCTTTACTGCGAAGGCCGCGAAGAAGGCAAAGAAGATGAAGGTTTGCGCCGTGCTGGTCAGCGGCAGTTTGTGCCATGCGGCAATGTCAAAACTGCCCCCCGATTTGTTGTACAGGTAAACCAGTGCAACCAGCGTGAGCAGCGAGCCGAGCAGGGTGTAGAGGAAGAACTTGAAGGCCGCGTAAATTTTGTTCGGCCCGCCCCAAATGCCGATGATGAGGTACATCGGGATCAGCGTCGCTTCAAAAAACACGTAAAACAGCAGGCCATCGGCCGCAGCAAACACGCCGATCATCAAGCCGCTCAAGATCAGGAACGCGGCCATGTATTGGTTCACGCGCTCGGTGATGTTTTCCCAGCTCGCGATGATGACCACCACCGTGATGAATGCGGTGAGCAGCACGAACCACAGCGAGATGCCATCCACGCCGAGCGCGTAGCTGGCGTTGAAGCGGGTGATCCAGGGCAGTTTTTCTACGAATTGGAGACCTGCCTGGGTGTTGTCAAAACCGGTGTAGAGCGGCAGCGTGACGAGAAAGCTCGCGAGCGCGCCTACGAGTGCGACCCAGCGCACCACTCGCGCTTGATCGTCGCGGCCCAAGGCGAGCAGCAGCGCGCCAAAGGCAATCGGCAGCCAGATGGAAAGACTCAAAAGACCCATGTTCTTATTTCCGTTATTTTTTGAGCCAAACGAAGTAGGTGAGCAGCACGAACACGCCCACGATCATCGAAAGCGCGTAGTGGTACAGGTAGCCCGATTGCAGCAAGCGCGCCACACGGCTGAAGGCACCTACGAGCTTCCATGAGCCGTTCACGAGTGCGCCATCGATGGCTTGCTGGTCGCCACGCTGCCACAAGCCAGTGCCCAGCCAGCGCGTGCCAGCGGCCAGCACCTTCTCGTTGAAGGCATCCATGTAGTACTTGTTTTCCAGCAGGGTGTAGATCGGCTGGCACTTGGCTTTGATGGCGGCCGGGATGTGCGGTGCCTTCATGTAGAAATACCAGGCGGTGACGACACCAGCCAGGGCGAGCCAAAACGGCAAGGTGACGAGGGCGTGCCAGGCGAGTTGCAGCGCGCCATGGAAATGCTTGGCGATCACGCCCATCGCGGGGTGCGTGAGCTCGTTGACCACAATGGCGCCTTTGAAAAAGTCGCCAAACAGCATGGGCTGGATGAACAAAAAGCCTGCGAGCACGGAAGGCACAGCGAGCAAGATCAGGGGCATGTTCATCGACCAGCCTGGGTTGATCGGCAACTCATGGTGATCGTCGTGGTGGTCATCATGGCCTTGGTCGTCCGGGCTGTGATGTTCATTTGGTACTTCGTCCCAGCGCTCCTTGCCGTGGAAGACAAGGAAGTACATGCGAAAAGAGTAGAACGCCGTCACAAACACGCCCGCCAGCACGGCCACGTAGGCAATGCCCGCCATCGGCAGGGTGCTGTGGCGCACGGCTTCGATGATCATGTCTTTAGAGTAGAAGCCGGCAAAAAGTGGTGTGCCGATCAATGCGAGCGAGCCGAGCAGGGATGTGATCCAGGCGATTTTGGTGTGGCGGTGGCGCGCCAAGCCGCCCATGTAGCGGATGTCTTGGTTGTGGTGCATGGCCACGATCACCGCGCCAGCCGCCAAAAAGAGCAGGGCCTTGAAGAAGGCATGCGTCATCAAATGGAACACGGCCACGCTGTAGGCCGAAGCACCGAGTGCAACGGTCATGTAGCCAAGCTGCGAGAGCGTGGAGTAAGCCACCACGCGCTTGATGTCGTTTTGGATGATGCCCAAAAAGCCCATGAAAAGCGCCGTGATTGATCCGATGACGAGGATGAAATTCAGCGCAACGTCTGACAACTCATACAGCGGCGACATGCGCGCCACCATGAAGATGCCGGCCGTGACCATCGTTGCCGCATGGATCAGGGCGGAGATTGGTGTGGGGCCTTCCATCGAATCGGGCAGCCACACATGCAGCGGAAACTGAGCCGATTTGCCCATCGCGCCGATGAAGAGGCAAATGCAAGCCACCGTGACGAGTGACCAATCTGTGCCTGGCAAACTCATCTTTGCAAGCTCGCCTGACTTGGCAAAGGCTTCGCCGTAGTTCAGCGTGCCTGCGTAGGCGGCGATCAGGCCGATGCCTAAAATGAAGCCGAAATCACCCACGCGGTTGACCAAAAAGGCCTTCATGTTGGCAAACGTGGCCGTGGGCTTTTTGAACCAAAAGCCGATCAGCAAATACGAGACCAAACCCACCGCTTCCCAGCCAAAGAAGAGCTGGAGCATGTTGTTGCTCATCACGAGCATCAGCATGGAGAAGGTAAAGAGCGAGATGTAGCTGAAAAAGCGGTTGTAGCCTTCGTCTTCTTCCATGTAGCCGATGGTGTACACGTGCACCATGAGCGAGACGAAGGTGACGACGCACATCATCATGGCGGTGAGGCCGTCGACCAAAAAGCCGATTTCCATCTTGAGGCCGCCCACCACCATCCATTCGTAGAGCGTTTGGTTGTAGCGCGCGCCGTGTTGGGTCACGTCCCACAACACACCGACGGAAAGCACGAAGGAGATGAGCACACCAAGAATGGTGAGCACATGCGAGAGGCGGCGGCCAATCCAATTGCCGCCGAGCTTGGTGCCCCAAATGCCCGCGAGCAGCGAGCCGACCAGCGGCGCAACAGCGACGGTGACGAGGGTGGAGGTTGACAGTGTGGCGCTCATTGCATCAACCTTTGAGAGCGTTCATTTCATCCACATTGATGTTCGAGCGATTGCGGAACAGCAACACAAGGATGGCCAGGCCGATGGCCGATTCGGCAGCGGCAACCGTGAGGATGAAGAACACGAACACCTGGCCGTGGATGTCGCCGAGGTAGTGGCTGAACGCCACGAAATTCATGTTGACCGCGAGCAGCATCAGCTCAATGGCCATCAGCAGCACGATCAGGTTTTTGCGATTCAAAAAGATGCCGATGATCGACATGGCAAAGAGCAGCGCGCCCAGCGCCAAGAAATGCCCAAGCGTGAGGCTCATGCCTTGCCCCCTTCAATTTTTGTAGCATCCGGCATTGTATTTACCTGGACAGAGGAGGTATTTGATGCAGAAACGGGGCCTGAAGCAGCCATTTTGACAATCACGAGCCGGTCTGAAGCTTTAACCCGCACCTGAGCCGAGGGATCGGCATATTTGCTGTCTTTGCGGGCGCGCAGCGTGAGCGAGATCGCTGCGATGATGGCCACCAGCAAGATCACGGCCGCAATTTGCACCGGGTACACGTAGGCCGAATACAGCACCTTGCCCAGCTCTTTGGTGTTGCTCACTTGCATGGCGGCGCTTGCGAGCTTGGCATCTTCTGCCGTTTGAAAGCCGCTCATCAGCACCACCGCCATCTCAGCTGCCACGATGGCCGCCAATGTGCCCGCGAGCGGAAAGTGCTTCCAAAAGCCTTGGCGCACGCTGCTCATGTTGAGGTCCAACATCATCACCACGAAGAGGAAAAGCACCATCACCGCGCCCACGTAAACGAGCACCAGGGAAAGCGCCAAAAATTCAGCTTTGAGCAGCAGCCAAATGGCCGCAGCTTGGAAAAACGCAAGCACCAAATAGAGCGCCGCATGCACCATGTTTTTTGCCGTGATCACCATGAAAGAGGCGAACAGCAGCAAAAAACCAAACAGATAGAAAAAGACGGCTTTGGTGTCCATGGGGTAGCCCGATTGAGTGGCCTGTTGTTTTTTTGGCTTGGCGCGTGGCGGGTTGAACGAAAGATTTACTTGTATTTGCGGCTCGTAGCGGTCGCCTACAGCCAGCAGCATGTCTTTGGTGAAGTACAAATCGCCGCGCTTTTCGCCGTGGTATTCGAGGATGTGCGTCTCTACGATGCTGTCCACCGGGCAGCTTTCTTCGCAAAAGCCGCAGAAGATGCACTTGGTGAGATCGATGTCGTAGCGCGTGGTGCGGCGCGAGCCGTCGGCGCGCACATCGCTTTCAATCGTGATGGCCATCGCGGGGCAAACAGCTTCGCAGAGTTTGCAGGCGATGCAGCGCTCTTCGCCGTTTTCATAGCGGCGCAGGGCGTGCAGGCCGCGAAAGCGTGGGCTTTGCGGGGTTTTTTCTTCGGGGAATTGCACGGTGATCTTGCGGCGAAACATGTGTCGCCCAGTCATCGTCAGGCCCTTGAAAAGCTCCAGCAGCAAAAAGCTCTTGAGGAAATCGCCCCAAGAAAAGCGCGATGGCACGGCAGCCGACGCGTCAAAACGAACCGCAGTCGTTGTCATTTCAGAACTCTCACTTCCAGATGCTCCAAGGCGTGTGCATCCATACGGCGACCACGATCAGCCACACCAGCGTGACGGGGATGAAAATTTTCCAGCCCAAGCGCATGATTTGGTCGTAGCGAAAGCGGGGGAAGGTGGCGCGCACCCAGATGAAAAGAGTGACGACGGCAAAGGTTTTGAGGCCAAGCCAGATCCAGCCCGGAATCCAATTGAAGAGCGCGCTGTCAATCGGCGCATACCAGCCGCCGAGGAACATGATCGACGCGAGCGCCGAGATCAAAATCATGTTGGCGTACTCGGCCAAGAAGAACATGGCAAACGACATGCCCGAGTACTCGACCATGTGACCGGCCACGATTTCCGATTCGCCTTCCACCACGTCGAACGGGTGGCGATTGGTTTCGGCAATGCCGGAGATGATGTACACCACAAAAATCGGCAGCAGCGGCAGCCAATTCCAGCTGAGGAAATTGAGGCCCTTGCTCGCAAAGTAGCCTGTGCCTTGTGTGGCCACGATGTCAGACAAATTGAGCGAGGCTGACACCATCAGCACCACCACGAAACAAAATCCCATCGCGATCTCGTAGCTCACCATTTGGGCTGATGCGCGCAGCGCGCCCAAGAAGGCGTATTTGGAGTTGGAGGCCCATCCGGCAATGATCACGCCGTAGACCTCCATCGAGGTGATGGCCAGCAAAAAGAGCAGGCCGGCATTGATGTTGGCCAGCGCAATCTCAGGCCCAAAGGGCATCACGGCCCATGCGGCCAGCGCGGGCATGATGGTCAGAATCGGCCCCAGCACGAAAAGCCGCTTGTTGGATGCCGCTGGGATGATGATTTCTTTGGTGAGCAGCTTCACCGCATCCGCAATCGGCTGCAAGAGCCCGAGCGGGCCCACGCGGTTGGGGCCGATGCGAATTTGCATCCAGCCAATGGCTTTGCGTTCCCATAGCGTGAGGTAGGCCACGCAGCCCATGAGCGGCAGCACCACGCAAATGATTTTGGCAAGCGTCCAGAGCACGGGCCAGGCGGCTTGGCCCCACCAGGGTGCAGCGATCAGGCCCTGGCCTGCTGCGTGAATCGTGTCGATCATGCGGCGGCCTCCTCGAGCGCTCTGGCTGCGCGTGCGTCTGTGGTGAGCTGCAAGCTGGGTGAACGGCGCACCAAGCCGTCCAACGCATATAAATTCAGAGGTTTTGACACCACTGTCTTAGTATTTTCAATGTTTAATGCTACTGAATCAATAGCAATTCCAGAGGCGTTGCTCAGCAGGCTTGGGTCAAGCTTCACAGCATCGCGCACTTGCTCGCTCGACTCGAAATCGAAGCCCGAGAGGCCGAGCAAGTTGCCCAGCACGCGCAGCACTTTCCACGCAGGCCGCGTGTCGCCCAGCGGCTTGACTACCGCGTGGAAGCTCTGCGCGCGGCCTTCGGCATTCACAAACGTGCCTGAGGTTTCCGTGAACGGCGCAATCGGCAGCAGCACATCGGCCACGTCCATGTTGGCTTTGAAGGGGCTAAGCGAAACGATCATTTCGCTGGCGTTCACGCCGCTGGCGGGCAGGGCTGTGTCCAGGCCAGGCTCGGTGTGCAGCAGCAGCAGGGCTTTGGCTTGGCCGCTCATCATTTGTGCGGCGTTGAGGCCATTGCCCTGCGGCTGGGCTTTGGCAAACTGCGCGCCGACCGTGTTGGCCGCTTCGGTGAGGTAGCCCACCGTGGCGCCCGTTTGTTCGCCGATCCAGTTGGCCAACGTCAGCAAGGTTTGCGCCTGGCCGTGGTGCGCGGCTTCGTTGCCCAAGAGCACGGCCTTGCGTTCGCCGCTGATGAGTGCTTTGGCGATTTCGGTGGCTTGGGGCGTGACTTTGCCGTTGCCAACGAAGGTGCTTTCCTTGGCTTGTGCAATCGCAGCACACACATCCGCAAGCGCTTGCGTCCACTGGCCTGCAGGCATGGCTTGCATGCTCGCCAGATTCATCGCCCAATCGCTCTTGGCGCTCACGATGGCATGCACCTTTGCGCCTTTGCGCGCCGCTTGGCGAATGCGTTGTGCAAACAGCGGGTGGTCTTTGCGCAAGTTGCTGCCCACGATGAGTGCGCGTTGCAGGGTGGAGAGCGACGCAATCGACGTACCCAGCCAACGCACGCCCGGCGTGGTTGCGAACTCGTGGGCGCGCAAGCGGTGGTCGATGCTGTCGCTGCCCAGGCCGCGAACCAGTGCGCCAGCCAAGTGCAGCTCTTCCAGCGTGCTGTGGGGGCTGACGAGCGCGCCAATGGCATTTGCGCCATGCGTTTGGCTGATTTGCTTTATGCCGTTGGCCACGTATTCCAGCGCCGCCGTCCAGTCCACGGTTTTCCATTCGCCGCCTTGCTTGATCATCGGCTGCGTCAAGCGATCAGGGCCGTTGAGGGCTTCGTAGCTGAAGCGGTCACGGTCGGCAATCCAGCACTCGTTCACCGCTTCGTTTTCCAGCGGCACCACGCGCATCACCTTGTTGGCCTTCACCTGCACGATCAAGTTGGCACCAGTGGAATCATGCGGGCTCACCGATTTGCGGCGCGACAGTTCCCAGGTGCGGGCGCTGTAGCGGAAAGGCTTGCTGGTCAACGCGCCCACGGGGCAAATGTCGATCATGTTGCCGGAGAGCTCGCTGTCCACCGACTGGCCCACGAAGGTCTCAATCTCCGAATGCTCACCGCGATGGCTCATGCCGAGCTCCATCACGCCTGCAATCTCTTGGCCAAAGCGCACGCAGCGGGTGCAGTGGATGCAGCGGCTCATCTCTTCCATGCTGACGAGCGGGCCTACATCTTTGTGCGCCACCACGCGCTTTTCTTCGTCGTAGCGCGATTTGCTGCCCCCG
>JAAFHN010000075.1:1426-9351 GCA_013298415.1 Comamonadaceae bacterium | reverse complement strand
CGTTTTGTTCGGCATGGCCGGCTTTTTCATGGGCTGGGCGCGCTCGCTGCCGCTGGTGGGCTTGCTCACGGTTGTCATCACGGTGGGCGGCTTCAGCTTCGCGGGCCTCTACATGCTTCAGCCGCGCGAAGCCGCGATCCTCACGCTCTTTGGCGCTTACAAGGGCACAGACAAGTCTGAAGGCCTGCGCTGGGCCAACCCGCTTTTCATGAAAAAGAAAATCTCCCTGCGCGCCCGCAACCTGAATGCGCCCACGCTGAAGGTGAACGACAAGCGCGGCAACCCCGTGGAAATCAGCGCCGTGGTGGTGTGGAAGGTGCGCGACACAGCCCAAGCTGTGTTTGAGGTGGACGACTACGAGCGCTACGTGGCTGTGCAGGCCGAGTCCGCCATCCGCCACTTGGCCACGCAGTTTGCCTATGACGAAGGCGACGATTTGGCCCCAGGTGAGACCACGCTGCGCGCGGGCGAAGCCACCATTGCCGCGCTGAAGCTTGAAGTGCAAAAGCGCTTCGACGACGCTGGCGTGGTGGTGGAAGACGCCAAACTCACCCACTTGGCTTACGCGCCGGAGATCGCCCAAGTGATGCTGCGCCGCCAGCAAGCCGAGGCCATCATCAGCGCCCGCCACAAGATCGTACAAGGCGCAGTCAGCATGGTGGAAGCGGCGTTGAAAGGCCTCTCAGAGCGCCACATCGTGGAACTCGACGACGAACGCAAAGCCGCCATGGTGAGCAATTTGCTCGTGGTGCTCTGCTCCGACAGGGAAACCCAGCCCATCGTGAACGCCGGTACGCTTTACCAATAGACGCGACAGGGCAGGCAACCGCCAACAGCCGACCGCCTTTGAACGCGAAGTGCGCAAAAAGCAATCCGAAATGCGCAGAGTCAAACCGGTCCCCAACTTCAAGTGCCTCTCATTTGGCTGTTCTTTTTGGCTGTCCGCTTTCGCGAACTTCGCGTTCAAACTTCCCCTTCCCCTCAGCCCTGCGTTTCACCGCTCACCCTGATGGCCAGCCCTGGCAAAAAATCCTATCCGCTGCGCGTGGATCCCGCCCTGTGGGCCGAGATCGAGCGCATGGCCGCGCAAGAGCTGCGCAGCGCTAATGCGCAGGTGGAATACCTGCTGCGCGAGGCGCTTGCACGGCGCGGGCGGAGCCCTCCCCTCGCCAATGAAATCGCTACACAATCAGTAGCATCAAATGATGCAAATACCAGGACAGAGGGCCAATAACTCATAAAATCAGCTTGGAACGAGCTGTCCACAGGTCTCATGCTGCGCTACCAAACCATCCCCGTCACTGCTTTCGCCCAAAACTGCTCTGTGCTCTGGTGCGACGAGACACTTCACTGCGCCGTGGTTGACCCTGGCGGCGATCTGCACAAGATCACCGGCTTCGTGCAAAAACAGGGCTTGAAACCCCAAGCGATTTGGCTCACCCACACCCACATCGACCACGCGGGCGGCACGGCCGCGCTGGCTGAGAGCTGGGCCGTGCCGATCATTGGCCCGCACGAGGCCGATCAGTTTTGGATCGATGCGCTGCCGCAGCAGTCTCAGATGTTCGGCTTTCCGGCATGCAAAGCGTTCACGCCTACACGCTGGCTGCAAGACGGCGATGAAGTCACTCTTGGCAACTGCAAACTCGCCGTGCGCCATTGCCCTGGCCACACCCCAGGTCACGTGGTGTTTCACAGCGCCGAAATCCAGCGCGCTTTTGTGGGCGATGTGCTTTTTGCCGGCTCCATGGGCCGCACCGATTTCCCGATGGGCAACCACGCCGACTTGATCGCCAGCATCACCCAGCGCCTGTGGCCCATGGGCAACGACACCATCTTCATCCCCGGCCACGGCCCAGAAAGCAGCTTTGGCGCAGAGCGGCGCAGCAATCCCTATGTGGCGGATTCGGTGGTGGGTCGACACCAGCCGAGCTAAGCCACCGCGTCGCGCACCTTCAAGATTTTGGTGCTTTCCTCGCCAAACTGGCTGATCACCCGCACGGCCAACTTCGGTTTTTCGGGGTCGGGTGTCACGGGGTGGCTTTTGAAGCCGTAAATGCGGTCAAAAGCCTCGTCGTCGATCTCTACCTTGAGCATGCGCTCGGCGTTTTTCTTCACGCTCAGCTTGGCCAGGTTGTCTAAGCCGCGTTTGAACTTGTCGAACTCGTCTTTGTCTTTGCTGCCGCAGAAAAACACCTGCGTAGGGATGAAGTTGCTGCCGTCGTAAGCGGCGTCCAGCATCCAGTAGCTGATGTCGGCCACGTTGCGGGGCTTCAATTGGTCTGAAATCGGGTCGTAAATGTCGAGGCCTTGAATTTCCACCTGCACTTTGCCGTCGGCAAGCCGGTGCAACACCACGTCCACTTCGCCAATCGTCACGAACGAGGCGGCTTTTTTGTCTTTTTTGATCAAACCCTCTTGCATGAGGTCGTCGTGCATGCGGATCTTGTCCACCCGAAAGCCGCCCACTTTTCGGGTGTAGTTGGCGTTTTCAATGTCGCTCTCAAAGCCAAAACCCAGAAGCAAGAGCCAATCGCCATCGGGCCTGCGGGAGCAGCTTTTGATGGCTTTGGCAACAGACTGTTTACCCACAGTGCCGTATTGAGGGCCAATGTGGATGTAGGCCTTTTTCTCGCCGTTGTCGCTGTTGTACCAACCTTCGGCGTGCAAAGCGCCGTCTTCGTCGTTGATCACTTGCACGCTGGTGAACACCGCCGTTTCACCTTTTTTGCCAGTTTTCACGCCCGCGGTTTTCAGGTGCTCAAAAATGCGGTCAATGAAGCGGAGTGACGACTCGCTGTCGGCCTCGGCTGCTGCCATTTGGTCGGGCGCAATTGGCTCGTCAGCTTGCAGGGTTTCCACGGTGAATGGGCCTGCAACTCGGAGCTTCTTTTTGTCGGTTTCGGGTTGGTCGTAGAGACTGACCGGCTTCTCAGGCATTGCGTTGGCAATCGAGCTGATCGAGACCTGATGTACGGTTTTGTAGACGAATCCGAGGCGAACGTCTTGCCCTTCCACGTCGACCAAGCGATACCATGCGAAAGTTGCCGTCATCAAACGTGTTTTCGCGAGGTTCAGCGCTACGCGCGAAGTGTCTGTCGTGATCCAACGCCGCCCCCATTGCTCAGCGACGTAAGCTGTTGTCCCGCTGCCGCAGGTTGGGTCGAGCACCAGGTCACCCGGATCGGTCGTCATCAACAGGCAGCGTTTGATCAACTCAGTGCCGGTTTGAACGACATAAACCTTCGGGTCGCTACGGCTTTGAACCGTCCCGCCAACGTCGGCCCAAATATTGTTGAGTGGCTGATAGGGGAAATCGTCGAAGTACCTGACAAATCTCAGGCTATTACCCGATTTGACAATCCGGCGGGCACTTTTCAATCGCTCCATCCCCGCTGGGTAATTTGCCGTCCAGTGCCTGCCAGCAGGGGGATTGAAAGTCTCTCCGTCAAAAGAGAACGGTGTTGGTGTCCTAGGGGGATCCTGGCTGGTCAAATTGTCTGCTTGAAAGACTCTTCCGCGCTGCGGCAGCAGTTGCACGCCACTTTTCTCATCTGCGGTGAGCGGTCGGCGCTCACCGTCAGCGAGTTCGATTTGATCGTACTTGGACGCTACATCGCTGGTCGGGTTGGGTTTTTCTTTATAAAGGTCGTTGTACTTTACGATGGGCCGATTTCGGGCGTACCAGATGAGAAAGTCGCACGCGCCATTCAATGTGCGCGAACTCAGACCGCTCGTGGTGCTGTATGTAATCTGGCTGACAAAATTCTCACTCCCAAACACCTCGTCCATCAAGCACCGCACCAAGTGCACGTTTTCATCGCTGATCTGCACAAAGCACGAGCCGCTGTCGTTGAGCAACTCGCGCGCCACAAGCAGGCGGTCGCGCAGGTAGCTCAGGTAGGAGTGGATGCCCAGCTCCCAGGTGTCGCGAAAGGCTTTGATGACCTCGGCTTCGCCGCTCAGGTTTTCATCGGCACCGTCTTTCACGTTGCGGTCGTTCAGGCGCATTTGCCAATTGCTGCCGTATTTGATGCCGTAGGGTGGGTCGATGTAGATGCATTGCACCTGACCTGCCATGCCTTCGCGCTCCAAAAGGCTCGTCATCACCAAAAGGCTGTCGCCTTGGATCATGCGGTTTTGCCAGTCGGTTTGCTTGTAGTAGCTGGTTGGCTTGTCCAGCTCATCAATTGCGAGTGGATTTGCAAATGCACGGTTGGGAAAGAGCTCCGCCTGTGCTTCGTTCTTGCCGCGTAGCGAATAAAGCCTCGCAATGATGCTTTCCGGCTCAATGTGCTCATGCCGATACAAGCTGCGAATGTCCACTTGCAACTGATCTTGTTCGGGAGCTTCTCCATCGTGCTCGCCATACTTGTGCTTCCAGTAGAGTTCTGGATCTTGACCCCGGCGCACGATCGGGTTGAGTGGCATGGACTTGAGTGTGGGAAGCTTCTCAATTGCTTCCGCTTCATAGCCCTGCTCTTCTGTGCTTGGAATATGAGCGCGCTTTGGAGGCTGTGGGCCTTCGTCGTGTATCAGTACATCAACGGGCTTGTAGGCGCCAACGGCTGTTTCGCCTGAAGTGGCTTTGGGAGGTGTCTTGCGGGTTGCCATGGATCTTCAGGTTTCTTACTTGCAGCCTACTGCTGGGCAAAGCTGCTTGCGCACGCGGGCCAGCAGCTCGGGTTTGGCGCGGGCTAGGCGCTGCTGCACGGCCTGGGCATTCACGGTGTAGAGCTTGTCGGCTCGCGCCCAAGAGGGTTTTGCCATGTGGCCCTGGCTCAAATCGGCAGCTTTGATTTCGATGCTGGCGCTGTGGTGGCTGGCGCTGGTGATGGCAACAGAAATGAAGTCGCCATGCAAGTCAGCATCAGTCACAACCAAGGCGGGGCGCGCTTTGTAGCGGGGCGAGCCCAGGCCGCTGTCGCCTTCGCCAAATGGAAAATTGATGTGAACAATGTCACCGCTCAAGTAGCTCATGCTTGCTTTGGGGCTTCAAAAAGGTGTTCGTCGGCCTCGCACCAGGTGCTGTCCACGGTTTGGGCTTGAATGTTCATCCAAAACTCGTCTTCTTCATCGTCGGTCATGGGTGGGAACCACTCCGGTAGCAGGGCTTCGTCTACTTCTTGTCCGATGCGCTGGATTTCGGGCATCAAATCATTTTTGATGCGCTCGATTTGGGTGACTTCTAAGAAGTGCCAGGACTGGCCGCCGAATTGTTCGCGCTTGGCGTTCACAGCAGGAAGCCATCGGTGCAGGGTGTAGTAGCGCTTTAACTCTTTGTCGGTCGCAAAGCCTGTGATTTCCACAATCAGGTTGAAGCGCTTGCCGCCGGGCGTTTTCACGCGCAGCAAAAAGTCGGGCACGTATTTGCGCTCTTTGCCAGTTTTGTCGGTGTAGGGGATGTGAAAGCCCAAAAAGGCATTTTTCACATAGCTTTCCACTTCGTCGGTTTGCTCAAAGGTTTTCGCGGCGAGCTGCTCCCAGCTGTCGGTGTCGGCCACCACGAAATTGACATGGCTCTTGGTGGTAGCAAACACAGGCTTGACCGTGGCCGCTTGCACATGGCTGGTGCTGCCCTTGGGGTTGTAGTGGTTGAGCAGAGGCACAACGACGGGGCTTTTTTCAGTCCGCTCTGTCGCCGCTTGGCGAGCGGCTGCGGCTTCGATGCCCAAATACACGCTGGCGGCCACGGCTTTGGAGTCAAAGTCTTTGACCAGGCGCCGAAACTTGAGTTCCGTTTCACCAACCAGCTTGAGCTTGGTGTCGTACCAGAGGGCAGCGAGCGCTCGCAAGTCAGCAAAGCGGTCGAACTGCACGGTGCCGTATTCGCTGCGAAAGTAGTGGGTGAGCACGGCTTGCGCGATCCAAAAGACGACTTCTTGGTCACGCACTTGGTCTACGCGCGCCCGCAGCTCACTCGAATCGCCTGAAAACGCGGTACCCAGCTTGGTGAATGTGGGCAATTGGTCTAGGCGCAACTCAAAGTCAGGGACGGCCGCGAAATCGGCTTGCAACTGATCGGGTGGATCGGCAAGTTTGTAGCCTTGTACGTTAGGAAACTCGATCAGCAAGCTTGCGCGGCCTGGCTCGGCACGCAGGTACTTGATGTCTTGATTGCTGGGGGGTGGCGCGACGCCGCCTTTGAACAGCTTGAATGGCACTCCAATGATGTGGGCGTACTCAGGCGGGAATTTGCCAGTTTTGGGGTCGATGAAGTAGTCGCGCCTGCGCAGCGCTCGGCCAGCGACTTGCTCGCACAACAACTGCGAGCCAAAAGCGCGAATGCCCACGATGTGGGTGACGGTGTTGGCATCCCAGCCTTCGGTCAGCATGCCCACGCTGACCACGCAGCGAATGTGCTGGCCCAACTTGCCGGGGCGACCTACGGTGTTGACGACTTCGCGCAGCAAGTCACCATCGGTGAGCGCTTCCACCGATTTGTGTGGGTGTGTGATGCGGTACTCGCGTTTGAACTCAGCAATTTCGTCAGCAAACACTTTTTTGAACTCCTCGTTCACCTGGCCGGAATGCTCCAACGCGTCGGAATCGATCAGCAAGGTGGGAGGCTTTTTCAGCGCCCGGCGGGTATGCGGGTCGTAGTTGGAAAAGAGCGCATGGGAGCCAGGCGCGTTGATGGGTGTGCCATCGGGGGTTTGCGTGGCATATCCAGCGACTAGCTTGTAGACCTCTTTCGATGTCGCGGTGTTGTTGCACACCACAATGAAAACGGGGGGTGCTGAAAACAGGTCTGCACGCTTTTCGCCTTTCTCGCGCAGGCCTTTGTCGTAAGCCTCGTAATGGGCATAAAACTGATTCAGGGCCAGTTTGAGCAGATCGGGGAGTTGCGGCGGGGCCTCTGCCGTGGGTGCTTGTGCTTTCGCTTCTTTGCGCTGCGTGCGCTGGCCTTTTTTGGGCAGCCCCTCCTTGCATTCATCGTAGAGGTTGCGCAGCTTGGGTTCGGTCAGCGTGTGCGCATTGTCTTCAACTGGCAGAAACGGAATTTTGACCAACCCGGACTCGATGGCTTCAATCAGCCCAAAGTCAGAAACAGTCCACGGGAAAAACGAATAGGCCGGCCAGCCCGAACCCATCAGGAAGTAGGGTGTGGCCGAAAGGTCGTACATCGCTCGAAGTTGATAGCGCTTGGACAGCTCACGTACGCCGCTGAACCATACTGCTGCGCGCTCGTTTTCGGTTTCGCTGTTTTCGTCGTCAGAGTCGCGGCCCTTCATTTTGGGCAGGTAGCAGTGATGCGCCTCGTCATTGATGATGAGCAGTCGTTTGCCGGACTTGAAGTTGGGCAACACGCGCTTGATGACTTCTGTTGCAGCTTCGAGTGCAACTTGTTTGGCGCCACCAGCGCCCAGCTTGCCATCCAGCGGGCTGCGCTTGTTGCCGCCGATTTGGCGCGGCTCGAAAGCGTGGAAGTTGGTGATGGCAAGTTTGGCATTCAACCCACCCAACAGTTGCGCGTATTGAGGCGGCACGAGCTGCCTCTGGCGGTAGTAGTCCTGCGCGTCTAAGTCGCGTGTTGCTTGCGTATCGACTCGCAATACCCCCAGACGATCACGAATGGTGACGCCTGGCGCAACGATCAAAAAGTAGTCGGTGTAGCGCGTGTCGTTGCGGTATTCGCTGCGGTTGAAATAATGATAGAGCAGCAAGCACGCCATGACCACGGTTTTGCCCGTACCCGTGGCCATTTTGAAGCAGATGCGAGGCAGGATTGACTCGGCGTCACCTACCGTGGCGTTCGCTTGCCGCAAGGTGTTAAGCACATGGTTGCCTGCGTTGCTTTTGGCTGCGACTTCATTCAACCAAATGGCGGTTTCGACCGCCTCGCGCTGCGCGAAAAATAAGCGTTTGTGATTGGGGCGTTCGGGGTTGTTGAACCAAAAATTCAGCAGTTCCAGTGTGACGCG
>JAAFHN010000075.1:0-1416 GCA_013298415.1 Comamonadaceae bacterium | reverse complement strand
GGTGACTTGCGAGTAGCCCGATTTGCGCCACTCACTCACCTGATCGCGAACCAGATTCACGAGATGAGACCGGTATTCGGCTTGCATCTCATTGACTTCGAACAAACCGGTCTGCGCGCCAGCCTGCAGAGGCACCTGCGGAACGCTGGGCGCAAAAATGCGACGCCCAGGCCGCACCCGTTCGTAATCCAGCTGGCCGGTGGGATCGGTCCAGTAGTGTTTCAAGGGCTCGTCATACGGGCCGTTGAGAATCGGCGACGTATCTTGGGGGGGTGAGCTTTCGCTGCGGGTTTTGGCCATGGTGCCGGGTAAAGCCTCCGAATGCGCGCATTGTGCCGCCGAACCCGGGGAGGAGTCCTACTCGGAAATACCGTGTTTCGCTACAAATTGTGAAGCGAAAACATCAATGGATGAATGGACAAGTCTGACATCCGAGGCATATTTAGCCCGATGAACGAAAAAAAACCGCCAAACAAGCGGTTTTTCGTTGCGGGACTGAGGAAACTTTACGCAACCACTTGCGCCAGCTCGCCTCGGCTGTACTTGGCGGCGACGGAAACGAGCGTTTCTGATTTGATCTTGCCGGCTTGGCCGGTGCAGCCGAATTCGATGTAGCGCTGTTTGCAAATCGCTTGCGCGGCGGCGCGGGCAGGCTTGAGCCACTCGCGGGCATCGAATTTGTCTGGGTTTTCGGCCAGGAATTTGCGCACTGCGCCTGTCATCGCCAGGCGAATGTCGGTATCGATGTTGATTTTGCGCACGCCAAATTGAATGGCTTTTTGGATTTCTTCCACGGGCACGCCGTAGGTTTCTTTCATCTTGCCGCCGTAGGCATTGATTTGCGCGAGCAAATCTTGCGGCACGCTTGACGAGCCATGCATCACCAAGTGTGTGTTGGGGATGCGGCGGTTGATCTCTTTGATGCGCTCAATGGCGAGGATGTCGCCCGTGGGTTTGCGGGTGAATTTGTAGGCGCCGTGGCTTGTGCCGATGGCGATGGCGAGTGCATCTAGCTGCGTGCGCTTTACAAAGTCGGCCGCCTGCTCAGGATCGGTGAGCAACTGCTCGCGGGTCATGGTCGCGTCGGTGCCGTGGCCGTCTTCCTTGTCGCCCTTCATGGTCTCCAGCGATCCCAGGCAGCCAAGCTCGCCTTCCACCGTCACGCCCAGCGCATGCGCCATGTCCACCACTTTGCGGGTCACGTCCACGTTGTAGTCGTAGCTGGCAATGGTTTTGCCGTCCGCTTCCAAGCTGCCGTCCATCATCACGCTCGAAAAACCCAGGTTGATCGCGCCGTGGCACACATCGGGGCTTTGGCCGTGATCCTGGTGCATCACGAGCGGGATTTGCGGGTATTGCTCTATCGCGGCTTGGATCAGGTGCTTGATGAAGGCCTCGCCCGCGTACTTGCGCGCA
>JAAFHN010000609.1 GCA_013298415.1 Comamonadaceae bacterium | reverse complement strand
ATGTGATGTGCCAGCATGTGGATCGCGTGCAAAACCTGCTCAAGCGCCCGATGGCGGTTGAGCACCTAAGTGCCTACGTGGCCTGGGCAGATGCCGATTTTTCCGAGCCCGAATTTTTCAACACCCTCACCCAGCGCACCGGCTGCCGCCTGTTGCTGGATGTGAACAACCTTCATGTGAACGCGCTGAACGATCAGCGCGCAGGCCGCTGCGAGCACCCGGCCGAGCAAGCGGCGCGATGGATTCAGGCCATCCGCAGTGGCAGCGTGGCCGAAATCCACCTGGCAGGCCACTGCGTGATGCCCGATATCGTGATCGACGACCATGGCTCTCGGGTGGCAGACCCCGTTTGGGCCCTTTTTGAGCAGGCCGCAGCGCGTTTTCCAAATGCGCGGCCGCTCGTGGAATGGGACACCCATGTGCCGCCACTCGCCGTGTTGCTGGAAGAAGCAGCAAAGGCCGATGGGCTTCGGCAGCGCACACCGGTTTTGGAGGCCGCATGACTGCCGCGACTGGCGTCCACACGACCGCAAACCTTGCCCAAGCCCAGGCGGAGATGCTGCAAGCGCTCTTTGCATCAGGAACTTCAGGCGACACAAATACTTCTGTTTTTATAGCAACAGATGTTGTAAATAAATGGACGGAGCGGCAATATCTCTTCAAAAACGGCCCGCGAGACAGTTTTGAACGCGGCTGGCAGGCCTACCGCGCCCACGCGAGCGCACTCGCTGAGCGCGCGCTTTCTGCCGCCTACCCCACCGTTTCGCAAACCGTGAAAGCGGCTGCAGGTGAAGGCGCTTGGGCAGCGCTCGCCAAGGCGCTGTGGCGCGAAGCCTCGCCCGCCAGCGGCGATGTGGCCGCTTGGGGCGGCGCATTGGCCGCGTTTTTGCACCGCTCGTCACAATGGTGCGAGCTGCTGATTGATTTTCCGCACTTGGCCGCTTTGGCCAAAACCGAATGGGCGCTGCACCGCTGCGCTGCGCTTCCAGATGCCCAGCCAGCGCTGCCCGGCCTGGCGCTTCTGGCTGAGGCGGATCCTGCAAACCTGTGGCTGATGCTGGCCCCAGGCACCGAAATCGTGGCTGAAGCCGACGGCGTAGCCACCGCGCTGGCTACAGCCACTGATGCGACTGCGGCGGCTGACCTGTCTGGGCCTGCAGAACACGCTGTGACGCTGAGCCTGCATCCCCTGGATGAGGCTGCCCACGCCATCGTGGTGTGGCGCCAAGGCTTCAAGCCCTGCTGGCGCGGCGCGAGTGCCGCCGAAGCTGCGTTTGTGCAAGCCGTGTTGCGCGGCGAAAGCCTCTCGCAGAGCCTGAATGATGCACTCGGCGTGAACGCGCTCTTTGACTTTCAAGCCTGGCTCGTGCTGGCCGTGCAAAACGGGCTGCTGCTGGCGGCGCAGGAGCAGCCAACCGCACCTGCGCGATGTTGAGCCTGAGCCACGCCCCGCTTGCCTGTCCCATCGCCCAGATCGCTGCGATCTTTACGCCCCATTCTTTTGTCCGTCGCCCGGGAGCATCCCCATGATCACCGCCACCGCATCTTCCGCACGCCCATCTTCAATCCACGCTGCATTCAGTAAGGCTTCCGAAGCCTGGGCTTTGCTCACACAGGGGCTCAATGCCTTGCAGCCCCTTGCCGCGCTTGCCGCCCGGCTCTATGTGGCTTGGGTGTTTTTTGCCAGCGGCCTCACCAAGCTGCGCGATTGGGAAACCACCCTCGCCCTCTTCACCGATGAATACAAAGTGCCCCTGCTGCCACCGGCCTGGGCTGCTGTGTCGGGCACGGGCGGCGAGCTGGTGCTCCCGGTGCTGTTGGCCTTGGGCCTTGGCGGCCGCTTTGCCGCGCTCGGCCTCTCGGTGATGAATGTGGTGGCCGTGATTTCGCTTTCAGAAATCGCCCCCGCCGCGCTCAGCCAGCACATCCTCTGGGGCGCCCTGCTGGCCGCCCTCGCCATCTACGGCAGCGGCCCGCTGGCTGCGGATCGGCTGCTGAAACGCTTCGTTTGAAGGCTACAGCCACGGCGCGAGGTCTGCAACAGGGGTTTGATAAGCGGGTTTGATAGGGGAATCTGAGCGAGAGCCCAAGTGCCAGCTCTGTTCCTGCGACGATCCAGCGGTGATCGAACGCCGCCTGCCCCCAAAAATTCGCCGCCTGTGCCTGGTGCTGGGCGATCAGCTATGGCTTGAAAACCCTGCGCTGCTGGCTTTGGATGCAGAGCAGGATGCGGCGGTGATGATTGAGGCCGAGGGCGAAGCCACGG
>JAAFHN010000418.1 GCA_013298415.1 Comamonadaceae bacterium | reverse complement strand
GTGCTCGTGGCCGTGCCCGATGGCCTGGCGCTCGGGCTCACGCCATCGGATCGGCGGTTCCTGCAAGCCGTGTTGCCCTTGCCGGCCCAGCTGTCCACCGATGCGCTGGCCGTGCAAGAAGCCAACCGCGAATACCAAGAGCGAGCGCTGGCCCGCACCGGCTTGAAGCGCATGTACATCGGTACGTTGTCCTTGAGCCTCTTTTTGGCGGTGTTTGGCGCGATTTTGTTGGCTGTGCTGCTCGGCAACCAGCTCGTGAGGCCGCTGCTCGTGTTGGCCGAAGGCGTGCGCGAGGTGGCTGAAGGCGATTTGCGGCCCAAAGCCGCGCTGATGACCCGCGATGAACTTGGCGGCTTAACCCGCAGCTTTGCACAGATGACGCAGTTGCTCGCCGATGCAAGGGGCCAAGTGGATGCATCCATGAGCGCACTCAGCGATGCCCGCGGGCGCTTGCAAACGATTTTGGACAACCAAAGCGCCGCAGTGCTGGTGTTAGATGCCTCGGGCAAGATTTTGATGGCAAATCCAGCCTCTGTCCGTGTATTAAGGGCTTTAGATGCTATTATTTTGGGAGCATCATTGCGTCAAATCTCAGGGTGCGAGGAACTGGCTGCGCTGTGCGATGAAGAGTTTGCGGCGCTGACGGCACGGGATGCGCAATCTGTTGAGCCAGACGCTGACGCCATTCCATTCTCCGCTCCGCATGCCTCTGCGTTTTGGCAGCGCGCGACCGTGCTGCTGGGCGCAGGCGCAGCAGTGCAGAGCGCCCATGCCGGCGAGCAGGCCGATCAAGCGCATTTGCTCGTGCGCGGCGCACTGCTGCCGCCCGATGGCCGATTGCTCGTGATCGACGACATCACCGATGTGGTGAGCGCCCAGCGCACCCAAGCCTGGGGCGAGGTGGCCAAGCGGCTTGCGCACGAGATCAAGAATCCGCTCACGCCGATTCAATTGGCGGCAGAGCGCTTGTCGCGCCGCCTGCAAAACAAGCTGGAGCCCGCGGAAGCCCAAGTGCTCGCCAAATCGGTGAACACCATCGTGGATCAGGTGGATGCCATGAAGCGCCTCGTGAACGAGTTCCGCGACTATGGCCGCCTGCCCGCAGCGCAGCTCGCCCCGCTCGACATCAATGCCCTTGTGCAAGAAGTGTTGCAGCTCTACCCAGAGCACAGTGCGGTGGTGCAATTGAAGCTGGAGCTGCACCCCGAGCCGCTCTGGATCGATGGCGATGCGCAGCAGCTGCGCCAAGTGCTGCACAACTTGGTGCAAAACGCGCAAGAGGCATGCGAGGCGCAAAGCATGTCAGATGGCCTCACGCGGCACGTGTGGGTGCGCACAGCGCTTGTGAGCGGGCGGCAAGTGCGCTTGAGCATCAGCGACGATGGGCCGGGCTTTTCGCCAGCGCTCTTGCGGCGCGCCTTTGAGCCCTACATCACCACCAAGGCCAAAGGCACGGGTTTGGGCCTGCCGGTGGTGAAGAAAATTGCCGACGAGCACCACGCCCGCATCGATTTGGGCAATCGCACGGACAAAGGTGCCACCGTGGGTGCCCAAGTTTCGCTATCATTCGCAGTTGCAAAATTGCAACAAGCGCCGCAAGCTGTTTCGGCGGCGCAACAAACCTGAACGCTGAACGCGAAAACTCTCCCGCATGGCAAATATTTTGGTGGTTGACGACGAGCACGGCATCCGTGACTTGCTGTTTGAAATCTTGAACGATGAAGGCCACCAAGTGGAGCTGGCCGAAAACGCCAGCGAAGCGCGCGCCGCCCGAAGTCGCAGCCAGCCGGATTTGGTGCTGCTCGACATCTGGATGCCTGATACGGATGGTGTGAGCCTGCTCAAAGAATGGTCCACCGGCGGCTTGCTCACCATGCCCGTCATCATGATGAGCGGGCACGCCACGATCGAAACGGCGGTGGAGGCCACCAAAATCGGCGCGTTTGCGTACCTTGAGAAGCCGATCACGATGCAAAAGCTGCTCAAAGCCGTGGAATCCGGCTTGAGCAGGCTGGAAGCGCCCAAGCGCGCCACCGTGATGGCGCAGGCCATGCCGGTTTACGTGCGGCCCGTGCTGGCGCAAGCGCCCGCCGGGCTTGGTCTGGCAGCGCCCGAGCTCACAGTGGAGCAAGCCATGATGGGCGGCGGCAGTCTGCCCACCATGGTGGATTTGGCGCCGCAGCCGCAGCAGCGCTTCGATTTGGATCGCCCCCTGCGCGAAGCCCGCGATGCCTTTGAAAAAGCGTATTTCGAGTTTCACCTCGCCAAAGAAGGCGGCTCCATGACGCGCGTGGCCGAAAAAACCGGCCTGGAACGCACCCACCTGTACCGCAAACTCAAGCAACTGGGCGTTGACCTCACGCGCGGCAAACACCGAGGCTGATGCCGCTATAATCGCGGGCTTCGCTCAGAAAGCGGCGCCCTCAAGCGCCACCAGCAGCGACAGCAAACAAATTCAGGCCAAGTAGCTCAGTTGGTAGAGCAGCGGATTGAAAATCCGCGTGTCGGTGGTTCGATTCCGCCCTTGGCCACCAAATCAATACGCCACCCTCGAGGTGGCGTTTTCATTTGGTGGTTTCGGGGTGGATGAGACCACCGCTGTGGTTCGCTCAGCAACAGTCCGGGGGACTGTTTCTGGAAGTGCGCAGCACGGTCGCGAAGCGATGGCTGGATCGCCCCAAGGCGATACGGCCACATTCGGCCCTTGGGCGCCATTTCGACTCCCGCTTAAACGCAAAGAAGTCCAAAAAACCTAAAGTTTCAACGACTTATTCCATTTCCAAATCATTACTGTCTAGGCGCGGAGTCGCAGGCAGTGCTGAGGCACGACAAGGCGACGCAACAACGACAGGAATGATTTAGAAATGGAATTGGGTCTTTTTTCCGAGGTGGTGCAGTAACTACCGCAGTAACTCAAGAGAACTAACTTTTGAGCAGTTCGAGTTACTGCAAGGATCGGTCGCTGGAAAGCCTGGATTGACCGCCCTCGGTGAGCCGCCCGGCACGTTGATTCAGTCGCGTCGCGGGCTAGCTGTGCAGCGGCATAGCTGACTGACAAGGCCAGGGCTGGCAACACATCGTCACGCAGCGTGAGGCCGGGGTGTAGGGTGCGATGCATGCTCATGCCAACGACACGCTGGCTTGCAGCTCATCCCAGGGGGCAGACAGCTTGCGGCCGTCGCGCAAGAGCAGGCCAGCGGATTCGAGTGCGGCCACGTCTTGATGCACGTTCTTATAGTCACGGCCAATCGAGGT
>JAAFHN010000467.1 GCA_013298415.1 Comamonadaceae bacterium | reverse complement strand
TTCATCCACGGTGTAGTCGATCTCGTTGACCCATTGCACATCAGGCCCAAAGCGAGCTTGGTTGCCCAAATCCAGCGTGAGGTGGATGCCCCAGCCTGCAGCTTCGGGCAGCGGGTAAATCAGCTGCGAAAACGGCGCTTTGCCCATCAGCGAGAAGTAGTTGCCCTTGGCGTAGTGCGTGGGCGGTATGTGTGCGGCCGGAAAACCTTGCATGCGGGCCGCGAGTGCCTGGGCGTGAAAACCAACGGAATTGATCACCCAGTTGGCCCGCAGTTGCATGGGGTCAGCCCCGCCAGTTTGAATCTCGTGGCCGCCTGAGCCGATTCGCACAGACTCAACCGGCGTAGAAAGCACCACGGTGCCACCAGCGTTTTCCAAATCGCCTTGCAGACAAAGCATGAGGCCTGCGCTGTCTACGATGCCGGTGCTGGGGCTGTGCAGCGCTGCTGTGCACTGCAATGCGGGCTCCATGGCCATCGCTTCGGCAGCAGAAATGATGCGCGCATCCGGCATGCCGCAGGCCTGGGCGTTGGCCAGCATGCGGGCCAAATCCGCGTTTTGCGCTTCAACCGTTGCCACGATCAGCTTGCCGCAGTTCGCGTGGCCAATGCCACGCCCGCGCAAATAGGCGTACAGCATGGGCTTCCCACGCACGCAGTGGATGGCTTTGAGCGAGCCCGGCGCGTAGTCCAGCCCCGCATGGATCACCTCGCTGTTGCGCCCGCTTGCTCCCGAGCCAATCGCCGACTCGGCTTCCAGCACCAGCACTTCGCGGCCCGCCAAAGCCAAGGCCCGCGCCGTTGCCAGCCCCACCACGCCCGCGCCAATCACCACCACGTCTGTGTTTTCCATGTTCCGCTGACCTTTCCGAAATGATGCGCCGCCTCGCAACCGAAAAGGATTGTGTACGCAGCTCATCGCAGTAACTGGCGGCCATCTGTTCATCGCCTGGCACTGTTTTTGCTTTTCAACGCAAGCGATTTGTCCACGACAAATCGCCACCCTCTCATCCACATCAACAGGAAACATCCATGAAACGTCGTGTCGTTTTGGCCGCTGCTGCGGCTTCAGCAGTAGCTGCTCCAGCTTGGGCACAGGCCCCCGCTTGGCCCACCCGTGGCCCGATCAAGCTGGTTGCGCAGTTTCCGCCGGGCGGCTTGGTGGATACGGTGTCGCGTCTGCTTGCACCCCATTTGGCGCAGGCGCTCGGCCAATCGGTGATTGTGGAAAACCGCGCAGGCGCTGGCGGCTTGGTGGGCACAGATTGGGTTTCCAAGCAACCGGCCGATGGCTACACCTTGCTGGTCAGCCACGCCTCCGTGCATGTGTACGCAACCGCAACCCGCAAAGTGATGCCGTTTGACGCGATCAACGATTTCGTTCACATGGGCATGCTGGTGGAAGCGCCGATGACGCTTTTGGTGCGCGCTGCATCGCCCTACCAAACGCTGGAGCAGTACGTGACTGCGGCCAAAACCAAGCCAGTGCGCTACGGCACCTCGGGCATTGGCTCGGCCAACCACCTCTTTGGCGAGCTGCTCAAGATCGAAGGCAAAGCCCCGCAGCACGATCACATTCCCTACCAAGGCAGTGCGCCTGCCATGCAAGATTTGCTCGGCGGCCAGATCGATGGCGTGTTTGACCCGGTAACGACCAATGTGGCCCAGCTGAAGGCCGGTAGCCTGCGCGCGCTCGCCGTTTCCACCCCCGCTCGCCTGCCCGCCCTGCCCAACATCCCCACCTTTGCCGAGCTGGGCTACCCAAAGCTCACGGGTTCGCAGTGGCTCGGTCTCTCTGCGCCCAAAGGCTTGCCCGCCCCAATTGCGCAGCGGCTCACTGCGCTGATCCCGGAAATCTTGGCCAAGCCCGATGTGATGGCAGCGCTCGACGACCGCCAAACCCTGCCGCGCAAAACGCCAGTGCTCGGCGCAGAGTTTGTGAAGGTGATCCAGTCGCAAGTCGACACCTGGCGCGCTGTGGCACAGCTGGCCAAGGTGGAAGTGATCACCTGATCACGCACGGCTGACACAATCGCCAAATGACATCCAAGACCACCACCACGACCACATCCACCGCAGGGCCCGCCGAGGTGGTGAACGAGTTTTTGCGCCTGAGCATGATCCCCGATCCGCTCGGCGCAAGCGCGTTCACCGCCTCTGATTTGAAACTCACGTTCACCGGCAAGCGCGCGATGAAAGCCCCGGCAGACGCCACGGCTTTCAACGCATCGCGCTACAAATCGGTGAAAAAACGCATCGAGCGCACCGATGTGGTGCAACCGACTGCCGAAGAAGCAGCTCGCGGCGAAGCAGTGGTGTACAGCATCGGCACGCTTTACGGCGAATGGCCCGATGGCGCACCGTTTGAGGGCAACCGTTACGTGGACCGCTTCGTGGTGCGCGGCGGTTTGATCCACCAGATGGACGTGTGGAACGACAGCGCTGAGTGGATGCTCGTGCGTGCGGGCTTGGCCAAGCTCTGAACGCGGCGCTGAGCATGCCGTATTCAGGCCCGCTGCCCACGCACGGCCGCTTTGACTACCTGCCCATCACGCGCCGCCCGGCCTACCGCTGGCCGGGCGGCGCGGGCTTGGCCGTGTACCTGGGCTTTAATTTGGAGCATTTCGCGTTTGGCGAGGGCCTCGGGGCGAACATTGGCCCGGCGAGCCCACAGCCCGATGTGCTGAACTTCAGCTGGCGCGAATACGGGAATCGGGTGGGCGCATGGCGTTGCTTGGATGCGTTTGATGCGCTCGGCATGCCCGCCGCAGCGATCATCAACACCGCGCTTTACGACCACTGCCCCGAGCTGGTGGCCGCCTGCGTGCAGCGCGGGCATGAGATCGTGGGTCACGGCCACACCAATGCCGAGCGCCAGGGGCAGATGGATGAAGCCACCGAGCTGGCGCTGCTGCAAAGCTGCCGCGCTCGCATCCTCGCTGAGAGCGGGCAAGCGGCATCGGGCTGGCTATCGCC
>JAAFHN010000560.1 GCA_013298415.1 Comamonadaceae bacterium | reverse complement strand
CCCCCATGCCCTTCCAAGGCCGCCAGCTGTCTGCCGCTTGCCGTGTCCCACAGCAGCACTTGGCCATCATCCCCGCCTGAGGCCATGAGCTTGCCGTCTGCACTCAGCGCAACGCTGCTTACCCCGCGCCCATGCCCTTCCAAGGCCGCAAGCTGTCTGCCGCTTGCCGTGTCCCACAGCAGCACTTTGCCATCACGCCCGCCTGAGGCCATGAGCTTGCCGTCTGCACTCAGCGCAACGCTCATCACCCAGTCCCCATGCCCTTCCAAGGCCGCCAGCTGTCTGCCGCTTGCCGTGTCCCACAGCAGCACTTTGCCATCACGACCGCCTGAGGCCATGAGCTTGCCGTCTGCGCTCAGTGCCGTGGCTCGCACCTCGGCGGTGTGGTGCTGGGGGCCAGCCAGCCGCAGGCCCTGCGCAGCGCGCGCGGGCAGCGGCCAGGCGATGCGATGGGTTTGCGCGGCTGCTGCGCCCTCTAGCTGGGCGGATGCCCAATGGGGCTCACCCTGGCATGCGGCATCCCAGCTGCTTGCGCGCAGCGAGGCTTGCGCCCATTGCGTGCCTGGCAGCATGCAGCCTGCAAATTGGCTGCCCGTGCAGTTGCTTTGCGACCAATCGGCCTGATCGAATAGGCATTGCGCAAAAACTGCGCGGCTTGCTTGGCAGGCGATGGCGCTGGTGCGAGAGAGATTGACTTGCGTGAGCGTGGCCCCGCCCAGCTGGGCTTGATCGAGATTTGCACCCGCCAAGTCGATCCCGTGCAGCGTGGCATCTTGCAAATGGGTGCCAGATAAATTGGCTTGGGGCAGCGCCAAGCCTTGCAGGCTTTCGCCTGCAAAGTTGAGGTTGCCCAAATCTGCGCCTGCGGGCAGCGAGGCCCGTGGTGATGTGGCTGCCGTGGCCCGCCACCAAGCAAATGCGTTTTGCCGCGTGAGCGCGGGCAGGCGCTTCGCGCGATCCCGCGCGGCCAGCAGGCGACTGGCCGCGTCGGTGGCAAGCCGCTTGGCTTCGGCCTCGCCGAGCGTGAGCGCCAGTAAATCGGCGAGGTGAGCAAAGCACTCTTTGCTGATGCGCGGCAGCTGGAGGGCAGCGATCAGGTCAAGCTGATCGGCGTCTTTGTCGGTAGCCGCGCGCTGGATGCGGCGGGCTAAGAAGTACTCCAAAAAGCTGCGGTGCGAAAAACCGTAGTGGCCATCGGGGGTGCGTGACAAGAAGGCGGCCGTACACAGCTCAATGTCAAGCTGCTGAGGATCCAGGCTGCCGGTGTCGGTGCGCGATTTCACGCTGGTGTAGAGATCGGCGTAGTGGATGCGGTTGCCCACGCGCTGCCACAGGTCGTGGGCCAAGTCTTCAAGCACGGTGCGCAACAGCTCGCTGCTGCTTTGGCGCTCGGTAGGCTTGGTGTCTTCTAGCCACGCGTTGGTGTAGGTGCGGTAGAGCGCGCCCACGCTGGGTGTTTTGCCGCTCGCGGCGTGCTCGGCTTGCAGCGCTGGCAGGCTTTTGATGATGATGTCGAGCAGCTGCGGGCGGTCGCCTAACTCGGAGAGGCGGTTTTTTTTCAAAAATGCCCAAGCGGCCTTGGCTTGCTCAGCCCCTAAGCGCTTGTGCAAAAAATCTTGCACTTGTGTGGGTGTGAACAACTTCAGTGTGCTGATGATGCCGTCGTAGGCGCGTGTGTCTTCAGCCAGGGGCGAGAGGCGGTCATCGTCATCGCGCGCGGCGTTGATGGCCTCGGCATGCTCTTTGAAAAACTGCTCGCGGCAGGTGATGAGCACCCGGTTGGCCACTGCGTTGGCCCCCGCATCTTTGGCCACGCTGGCCAAGCTGCGAAATTGGGTGCGCACACTGCGGCCCACGGTGGCAATGCCCATTTCATCAAAGCTATCGAGCAAAAGCACGAGCCGGCCCGCGCCCAGCAAGTGGCGCAGCACAGCCGGGTCGATGCGCTCTTGCATCATGCGCTGCCATTGGGCGGCCAGCACCTCATCTAGGCTGGCTTTGTTGGGCACTTCTTTCAAGTTCACGAGCAGGGGCACAGGTGCGCCGCTGTCTGCGAGCGCTGCCTTGGCAAGCTGATAAGCCAGCATGCGGGCGTAGGCGGTTTTGCCGGTGCCGTAATCGCCCAGCAGCACCCAAAGGCGATTGCCTGTGCCCTTGGCCCAGGCTTGGCCGCGTTGGAGCAAGGTCTGTTCGCCTTTTGTCTGTTGGCCTTTTGATTCACTGCCCTCTTTGCTATGCACGTATTGGTCTACATAGGCATTGACGAGCGGCGATGCCTCAAAGTCTTGTATCAGGCGGCTCAAGTAGGGCTCGGTGTTGAGCAGGCTGCGCTCTAAATCGGCCAAGGTTTGGCAGGTGATCTGGCCTTGGCTTTGCGCAAAGCCAAGCGCTTGCGGACTGAAATCGCGGGCCACCACGAGGCCCTGGGCACGGTCTTTTTTGGCGCCATCGCCTTGGAGCCAGGTGGCGAGCTTTTCCAGCACGTTTTTGCCAATGGCGGCTTTGTGGTCCTTGCACTCC
>JAAFHN010000288.1 GCA_013298415.1 Comamonadaceae bacterium | reverse complement strand
AGCAACCAATAGCACGCCGCTTTCAGTACGACGCTTTCGACCATGCCCTCAGAGTATCGCCAGATTTACTTACTTTCGGTGACAGTTGACCATTTCGCTGGCGCTTCAATCGCTTCAGCCGAACTTCCAAGCGACAAAACTCACGACCCCGGCGCAAACCGCCCACAAGCCCAGCGCCAACGCGCGAGAAGCCCCGTCGTCGCGCGAGGCCGCCACCTGCACATCGAGCGCCTTGTCGCCTTGCACCATGGGCTTGACCAAGCTTTCCTTCTTGACAAAGGTGTAAAACAAGATCGCCGCCACGTGCATGCCCACCAAACCGACGATCACGCATTCACCGTAGTGCTTGTGCCAACCGGTGGCCGACAACGCTGTGGCCATCGACACAAACTTGGCCAGCGGCCCGGTGTTGGCAATCTCGTCGTCGGAAATCAAGCCGGTTGCGAACTGGCCCAACAACACGGCCAAAAGCGCAAACACCGACAGCGCGCCCATCGGGTTGTGGCCCACCGACCAAGCGGGATCGGCCTTGCCTTGCAGGTATGCAATCACGCGCCTGGGGCCGTGGAAGAAGTTCAAGAAGCGCGAATGGTGGCCGCCCACAAAACCCCAGATCAGCCGCCACATCAGCAAGCTGCCAATGAAAAGCCCAATGCGCATGTGCCAGACCATCGCGTTGCCACCGAGCTTGGCGGTGATGAAGGCCGAGACGACACCAGCGAGAAGCGCCCAGTGAAAAACGCGGGTGGGCAAATCCCAAACGCGGGTGCGGTATGTCATACGGGCTTCTCCTAGGGCTGCGCCGGCAAGCGGAACTTCGTAAATGACCCTAAACTCTATATGGAGTTCCGCAGGCGCATCGTGCGCTCTGGCAAACCGATTGGAGATCCCATGAAACACACCCTTGCAGCAGGCCTGTTGGCCGGCGCCATGTTGGCCCTCAGCACAGGCGCGAGCGCCCAGTTCCAAACCCCGGAAGCCGCAGTGAAATACCGCCAAAGCGCGCTTTCCGTGATGGGCACGCATTTCGGCCGCGTGGGCGCAATGGCCAATGGCCGCGTGCCCTTTGATGCCAAGGTGGCGCAAGACAACATCGCCGTGGTGGAGACGATGAGCAAGCTGCCCTGGGCTGGCTTTGGCGCCGAGACGGAAAAGGTAACCAGCCGTACAAAGCCTGAGGCGTACAAGGAAGCGGCCAAGTTCAAAGAGATGTCGGACAAGATGCAAGCCGAGGTGACCAAGTTGGTTGCAGCTGGCAAAACGGGGAACTTGGACCAGATCAAGACCGCTTTTGGCGGCGTGGGTGCGAGCTGCAAGGCTTGCCACGACGCCTACCAAGTGCCAGCCCGCTGAGCCCGGTCGTAACCGTTTGAAAGCCCGAGCGCAGCCATGCGCTCGGGCTTTTTTGCTTCTATCATGGGGCTTCGATTCATTTCCCGGCTAGGAGGCCACGATGGGACTGATGGACTTCATCAAGAAACAGTTCATTGACATCATCCAATGGACGGAGGACGACAACTCAACCCTGGCCTATCGCTATCCGATGGCCGACATGGAAATCCAGTACGGCGGCTCGCTCACCGTGCGAGAAAGCCAGATGGCGGTGTTTGTGAACGAAGGCAAAGTGGCCGACGTGTTCAAGCCCGGCATGTACAAGCTGACCACGCAAACGATTCCCATCCTCACCTACCTGAAGAATTGGGACAAGCTCTTTGAGAGCCCGTTCAAGAGCGAGGTTTACTTCTTCAGCACGCGCGCGCAGCTCGATTTCAAATGGGGCACGCCGCAAGCCATCACGGTGCGCGACAAAGACTTTGGTGCTGTTCGTTTGCGCGCGTTCGGCAACTACAGCTTCCATCTGGTTGACCCAGCCAAATTCCACACCACGATCTCCGGCACGCGCGAGCGCTACGCGGCGACTGAACTGGACGGCCAACTCAAAGGCCTGATCCTGCAAAACATCTCGGATGCGATTGCATCGAGTGGCATCGCGTTCCTGGATTTGGCGGCCAACCAGATTGAGTTTGCGAACGCGCTGAAAACGCAGGTCGGCCCTGCGTTTGAGGCGATGGGCTTGCAGCTCGATCAGATGACCGTGCAAAACGTGTCGTTGCCTGAAGAACTGCAAAAAATCCTCGACCAAAAAATCGGCATGGGCATGGTCGGCAACGACATGGGTAAATTCATGCAATACCAAACCGCGCAAGCGATTCCGGGGCTCGCCTCGGGCGCGGGCGGCGGTGGCTCCGGCGTGGTGGGCGATGCAATGGGCTTGGGCGCGGGCGTGGCGCTAGGCCAAGTGCTTGCGCAGAACCTGCAAGCGGGGCTACAAGGCTCTGCCGTAGCTGCCCAAGCTACAGCGCAGGCTGCGGCAGCGCAAGCGGCGGCCTCCGTGGTCAAGCCCGAAGAGATCATGGCCACGCTGGAAAAGCTGGGCGATCTGAAAGCCAAGGGCATCCTCACCGACGAGGAATTTGCGGCCAAAAAGGCCGATTTGCTGAAAAAGCTGGTCTAAACACCTTGATGACTTCGGGCCGCAGTTCGTAAGCGCTGCGGCCCGGTTTTCATGGCTGAATCCGAAGCACCCGAGCCAGGCGCATACCGCGCCTACAAAGCGGCCTGCCCCGGCTGCGGCGCGCCTGTGGCCTTTCGCTCTGCCGCAAGCACCCATGCGGTCTGCGGCTACTGCTCAAGCACCATCGTGCGCGAAGGCGAAGCGCTCAAACGCATCGGCAAAATGGCCGAGCTGTTTGACGATCACTCGCCGCTGCAATTGGGTGCGAGCGGCGTCTTTGAGGGCAAGGGCTTCACGGTGGCGGGCCGCTTGCAGTACGCCTGGAAAGACGGCCGCTGGACGGAATGGCACTGCGTCTTTGACGGCGAAATGGAGCCGAGCAAGGCCACGGGATGGCTGAGCGAAGACAACGGCCAGTACGTGTTCATGCGCGAGGTGCCGCTTGCGAAAGCGCCTGAATTGGCAGCGCTGCGCGTGGGCGCAAACACCGCTTGGCAAGGCAAGCGCTTTCAGATCAGCGCACTCACCCAAGTTCACTTGAGCAGCGCGCAAGGCGAGCTGCCCAAACTGCCACCGCTCAGCCGCGAATTCACGGTGGCAGAGCTGCGCAGCGACGACGGCACGGTGCTGAGCCTCGACTATGGGCAGGAGGGAGGCGGCGCAAAGGCTTATCTGGGCAGCGGCGTGCAGCTCAAGGGCTTGCAACTCCAAGGCCTGCGCGATGACTTGGGCAAAGACGAAAAAGGTGCCCGCCAATTCAGTTGCCCGCATTGCGGCGCACCGATTCAATTGAAGCTCGAAGCGAGCAAATCCATCACGTGCGGCAGTTGCGCCAGTGTGATCGACACGAGCGCCGGGCCTGGCCAAGAGGTGCTGGCGGCATTGCAGACTGAGCCGGTGCGGCCCACAATTGCCCTGGGCACAGTGGGCACGCTTTTTTCTGTGAAATGGCAAGTGCTCGGATTTCAGCACCGCATGGGCCAATCTCCTGGCGACGATGAAAGCTTTGGCTGGGACGAATACTTGCTCTACGAGCCCAAAGAAGGCTTTGCCTTTGTGGTGGACGCCAGCGATGGATGGAGTTTTGTACGCCCTTTGAGTGGCGCGCCGAGTTACCGCGCAGGTGACTCCACGGCCAAATACCTTGGCAAAAACTACACCCTCAAATACCAATACAACGCAGAAACCACCTACGTAGCGGGTGAGTTTTATTGGAAAGCTTCGCGTGGCGCGAAAACATTCAACAGCGATTTTGCCAATGGTGAAACACTGCTTTCGCGCGAACAAAGCAAAGACCAAGGCACTGAAGAGATCACTTGGTCGCGCGGCAATGCTTTGGATGCAGATGAAGTGGCGCAGGCATTTGGCCTGAAAGACAAAGCAGAGGATTTGGTGCGCGGTGATGTGAGCCCGCTCGGTGGTGGTATCAGCCTGAAAACCCTCATCATCATTTTCGTGCTGTTCATCTTGCTGGCCGTCATGCTGAGCATGTGCAGCAGTAAGCGAAATTGCGATCCGGAGCGAGAGAATTGTGAGCGTGGTAATTCAAGTGGATACCGCAGCGGCACGAGCGGCGGGTCCTATGGTGGTTGGTCAGGCGGTGGTGGCAGCAGTGGCGGTGGCCACAAATAGGTTTGTTCTTTTCTGTTAGGAGATCCATATGGAATGGTTACGCCCCGGAGCATTCATTGGCTCCATTGTGTTTGCCTTGATTGGCGTGGTGGTTTTTTGGTTGAGCTTTGTCATCATCGATAAAATCACGCCCTACGATTTGTGGCAGGAGCTGGTCGAAAAGCGCAACATGGCGCTTGCC
>JAAFHN010000028.1 GCA_013298415.1 Comamonadaceae bacterium | reverse complement strand
GCTCAGCCACCGCCACGCTCGCGTCTTTGCGTTGATCCATTGGCGTGGTGCCCGCGTGGCTGGCTAAGCCTTGCACGCTGCACAGCATGCGCACGCTGCCGTTGATGCTGGTGACGATGCCGAGCGGCAGGTTGAGCGCGTTCAGCACGGGGCCTTGCTCGATGTGGACTTCGATGAAGCCTGCGTAGTTTTTTGGGTCGCGGTTCAATGCCGAGATGGCTTCGAGCGACCCCGGCAAACCTGCGTGTTGCATGGCTTGGTGCATGCTGATGCCGTCCGCGTCCGTTTGATCCAGCCATGCAGGATCGAAGCTGCCCGTGAGCGCGCCGGAGCCCAAAAACGTGGCTTTGTAGCGCTGGCCTTCTTCTTCTGCGAAGGCCACCACTTCGATGGCGTGGTGCAGACGTTTGCCTCGCCGCGCCAACTCGCGCACTGCCATGATGGGCAGCAAGATGCCCAGCCGCCCGTCGTATTTGCCGCCATTGCGCACCGTATCGTAGTGGGAGCCGGTCAGGATGGTTTGGGCTCGCACCGTTCGGGCTGAGCCTGTCGAAGCCCCGGCATGAGCACCCTCTGTGCCGTTCGCACTGAGGTATCGAAGTGCGTGCATGGGCTTCGATACCTCAGCCCGAACGGGGTCCTGCTCAGACCCTTCGACAAGCTCAGCGCGAACGGGGGGGACATCAGGGCGAGCGGGTGGGTGAGACTCATACCGACCCACCACATTGCCTACGGCGTCAATCTCCACTGAGTCAAAGCCAGCTTCACGCATGCGCTGAGCGATTTCGGCGGCGGCGGCGCGGTGGGCATCTGTGAGGTAAGTCACGGTCAGCTCGCCGCGCTCTTTGGACCCAGGGTCGGAATGAGCGGCCAGGCTTTCATGCCAATCCCAAAGCTCGCCGCCGAGTTGGGGCTCATCGCCAAACCGGTCGTTGAGCCTGATTTCTGCAATTCTGTGGATTTGGCGGATGCATTCGGCCAACTCAGTGTCTGCTGTGTGGGCCAAGCGCCGCTCGAATGTAGAAATGATGGTCTGTCGCGAAAGCCCCGCGCCGCGTGCCCCGCGCACGGCCAGGATGAAGGGCCAGCCAAACTTCGCGTTGTAGGCAGCATTCAGCGCCTGGATCTTGGCGAACTCTTCCGCCGTGCAATGCGTCAAACCCGCGCGGCTTTGCTCATCCGTGCTTTCGCTCGTGAGCGTTTTGGCGACCATGGCCTTGCCTGCAAGCTCTGGATGGGCTCGGATCAGTGTTTTTTGAGCTTTCTCACCACTCTGTCCTAGTATTTGTTGCATCCAATGCTTCACATTTGATAGCGATTGAAAGGGACGATGCGCGAGTGCTTGTTCAGCAATCCAGGGCGAGTGCTCGTAGATGCCATCGAGCATGCCCAGCGCTTCTGAAAGCGGCGCGGCGTTGAGCTGATCGAGCCTGTACTGCGGCATGTGGATCATTCCCAAACGAAAGCGGTGGCCGCATCAAAAGGATGAGTGGCTTGCCAGTGCCGCGCGATGTCAATGCGCCGCGCCACCCACACGTTTTGATGCGCGGCCACGTGATCCAAGAAGCGCTCAAACGCCTGCCAGCGCCCTGGCCGCCCGAGCAAACGGCAGTGCATGCCAATGCTCATCATCTTGGGCGCGTTGTCGCCGGCCGGGTCGCCTTCTTTGTAGAGGCAATCAAACGTGTCGCGCAGGTATTCAAAAAACTCACCGCCGTGGCTGTAGCCCTGCGGCAGCGCAAAGCGCATGTCGTTGGCATCCAAGGTGTAAGGCACGACGAGTTGCGGCGCGAGATCGCCATTGGTTTTGCGCACGTTCAGCCAAAAGGGCAAATCGTCGCCGTAGTGGTCGCTGTCATAAGCAAAGCCGCCGAAATCGGCCACCAAGCGGCGGGTGCTCGGGCTATCGCGGCCTGTGTACCAGCCCGCGCCGTGAACTTGGCGCTCAGCGTCGCCCGTCAGCCGCGCAATCACTGCCATCGCTTCGGACATGTGCTCGCGCTCGGTGGCTTCGGGCAGGTTTTGGTAGTGAATCCAGCGCTGGCCGTGGCTTGCGATCTCGTGGCCGAGGCGGATGAACTCTGCGGTGAGCTCGGGGTGACGATCCAGTGCCATGCCCACACCAAAAATCGTTAACGGCCAACTTCTGCGCGCAAAAGCCCGCAAAATCCGCCAAACTCCAGCACGAGAGCCGTATTCGTAAATGCTCTCCATGCTCAAATGCCGCGCAGCAAACGCAGGCGGGCTGAACATTTCGCTCAAAAACTGCTCGCTGCCCGCATCGCCGTGCAACACCGAGTTTTCTCCGCCTTCTTCGTAATTCAGCACAAATTGCACGGCAATCCGCGCGCCGCCGGGCCAAGCCGCGTGCGGCGGTTTGGCACCGTAGCCGATCAAGTCGCGGGGGTAGCGCCCAACAGTCGCCGCGCTCATGCCGCCCGCTCCAGGTGCAAGCCCGCTTCCACATGCCGCAAATGGGCATCCATCAAAGCTGCGGCCAGGTCTGCGTCTTTGGCGGCAATAGCGGCCACGATGCGCTCGTGCTCATCGGCCGAATCGTGCGCGGCGTGGCTGGATTGGTAGAGCAGCGTGATGAGAGCGCAGCGCGAAATCAGCTCGCGCAAGATTTCCGCCGTCACATCGTTGCCCAGCAGCTCGGCCATCACCACATGAAAGTCGCCCAGCAGCTCGATGCGCTCGCTGGCGTTTTCGGCGGCCACGGCGGCCTGCTCTTGTGCCAAATGCGCGCGCAGGGCGTGCAGCATGCCGGGGGTGTGACCAGCCACGAACTCCCGGGTGAGCCCCGCCTCCAGCATGCGGCGCGTGGCAAACACTTGCCGCGCTTCCTCGGCAGAGGGCGTGGCCACAAATGCGCCGCGCCCAGGCTCCATGTGAATCAGGCCTTGCTGGCCCATTTGATAGAGCGCCTGGCGGATGAGCGTGCGCGACACACCAAAGTGCTCGGCCATCTTTTGCTCACCGATGCGCGCGCCGGGCGCCAGCCGGTGCTCGGTGATTGCTCGGGTAAGCGCTTGCACGATGGAGTCGGTCGCGGTCGCGGTCGCGCTTGCAGCTGACGCGGTTGCAGCGGATCGGCTGGATTCTTCGGCTTCTGTGGGCATGTTCAGGTGTTCCGGCAAGTCAAAAATTGTATACAGTGCCCCGAACCTCGAACCAGACCACCGAAGGAACTCTCATGGGCCTGTCCACCCACGTGCTCGACACCATGCACGGCTGCCCCGCCTCAGGCATGCAAGTCCGCCTCTACGCCCTGCCCGATGGCGAAACACCCAAGCTGCTCCAAGCCTTGAGCCTGAACGCCGACGGTCGAAATCCCAGCGGCCCGCTGATTGCCACCGAGGCCATGCAAGCAGGCCGATACCGCCTGGTTTTCGACGTTGCGAACTACTTCCGCGACAAGGGCGTCGATTTGCCCGACCCGCCCTTCCTCAGCGAAGTGCCGCTTGATTTCGGCATTGCAAACCCAGCGCAGCATTACCACGTGCCGCTTTTGTGTTCGCCCTGGAGCTACAGCACTTACAGGGGCTCGTAGCCGTCGCTCACGCGACGAAAGAGCGGCGGCCCCAGGGCTTTCACCGTTGAACTGCCGAGCGATTTGCTGCCATGCTCGCGAAGCAGGCGGGCCAGTGGTTGGGTCCTTAATCGACCCTGCACCCACAACGAGGACGACGACATGACAGTTTCCACTTCCCGCTTTGGCCGTAGCCTGAAGCTCTCCGCCCTGTTTGCTGCCGCAGCGCTTGCCGCGTGCGGCGGCGGCGACTCCGCACCTCCACCGCCGCCCCCGGCTCCCGCTCCTGCGCCGGCCCCCGCTCCAGCCCCCGCGCCGGAAGAAACTCGGGCGCACGACACTCGGGTATACACGCCCGTGGCCGAAAGCACGTTTGCGCCGCTCGCTGCGCAGCCGGGTGATGCGTTTGATTTGAGCACCACCAGCCGCTGGGCAGGTGTGCTGTTCGGTGCTGGCTACCGCGTCGAAGTGCCACCGAACTGGAATGGCCGCCTGGTGATGTATGCGCACGGATTCGCAGGCGAGGGGGCTGCACTGGTGGTGCAAAACGTGAGCATCCGCCGCCATCTGCTGAACCAAGGCTATGCGTGGGCGGCATCGAGCTACGGCAAGAATCATTACGACGTACGCGCCGGTGTGGAAGACACCAACACACTGGCCAACGCATTCAACAGCATTGCCGCCGGCCAGGGCCGCACGCTGGCCCAGCCAACCAAGCGCTACATCATCGGCCACAGCATGGGCGGCCACATCACCGGTGCAGCCATCGATGCCGAAGCAGCCAGCACCGCGAACAACAAAACCGCCTACAACGGCGCGGTGCCGATGTGCGGCGTGATGGGCGATACCGAACTCTTCAACCAGTTTGCCGCCATGCAAGTCACCGCGCAGGCCATTGCGGGCGTGCCAAACACGCCGTTTACTCAGTGGAGCACAGTGCAAGGCCAGGTGACCAGCGCGCTGTTCTCAAGTTTTGGCGCAGCGCCTACGCAGATTGCACTCACACCGCTGGGCCAGCGCTACGGCTCTGTGCTGCAAAACATCACTGGCGGCCCACGGCCGCTCTTCGCGCAAGGCTTGGCCTTCGGCGGCAGCTTCCAATCGGCTTACGGCACCTGGGGCGGCGACGGCACCATCACCGGCATCCTCAACAAATCGGTGCTCGACACCACGGCCTACACCTACAGAATCGATGGGGACACGGCAGCATCTACCGCCCTGAACGCAGCAGTGCAAAAAGTGACGCCCGCAGTGGACGCCAACCGCCTGCGCCGCGACGGCCTGCGTTGGATCCCGAAGGTGAACGGCAACTTCAGCATCCCTGTTGTGAGCATCCACACACTGGGCGACTTGTTTGTGCCGTTTTCGATGCAGCAAGAATTTGCGCGCCGCGCCGCAAGCAACGGCAAGAGCAATTTGCTCGTGCAACGCGCCATTCGCGGCGCAAGCCACTGCGATTTCACGATTGCCGAGCAAGTGGCCGCGTTTGAGGACATGGTGCGCTGGGAAACCACAGGCGTGAAGCCTGCTGGTGACGACGTATTGACCGCTGCGACGGTGGCCAACGCCAACTACGGCTGCACCCACACCAACAACACGATCGGTGCAGACGACGGCGGCACCGTGCGCGCACTGCGCCCCCTCATCGCAGCCACCACGGCTGCCTGCCCAGCACGCTGATCCAGCAGTCCCCCGCAACCCGCCCGCCCGAGCCACCAGCTCGCGCGGGCTTTTTTGTGGCCTCTCGCGTCGCAAACACCTAAAATTCAAGCTGTATACAACCCACGTCAGCATCATGAGTTTTGAAATCAACGCCGTTCGCTTCGTTCTTGATGGCCGCATCGTGGAAGCCAAGGGCAAGCGCCGCACGACCACGGTGCTGGACTACCTCCGCGAAGAACTGCACCGCACGGGCACCAAAGAGGGCTGCGCCGAGGGCGACTGCGGCGCTTGCGTGGTGCTGGTGGGCGAGCTGAATGCCGCAGGCACGGCAGTGGACTACAAGCCCGTGAACTCCTGCATGCAGTTGCTGCCAACGCTTGACGGCAAATCGGTCAAGACTGTCGAGAGCCTCAAAAAACCCGACGGCTCGCTGCATCCAATTCAAGCCGAAATGGTGGCCTGCCACGGCTCGCAATGCGGCTTTTGCACGCCGGGCATCGTGATGGCGCTCACCGGCATGGTGCAAGTGAACGCTTGCCCCAGCCGCCAAGATGTGAACGACGCGCTCTCAGGCAACCTGTGCCGCTGCACGGGCTACAAGCCGATCATTGATGCGACGCTCAAAGCCTGCACGCGGCCCGCAGCTGAATTGAAGCTGCAAGATTCAGCCGACCTTCCTCAGCTCAAACAAATCGCCACGCCCAAGCAGCCCAGCGTGAACTTGGAAGGCGAGCTGATCACTGAGCCCACGGTGCGCACCAAAAAAGGCAGCGAATTCGTCACGCCCGCAACGGTGGACGCGCTCGCCTCGTACCTGATGCAGCACCCCAGTGCCACGATGCTCGCGGGCAGCACCGAGATTGGCTTGAAGGTCAACAAGCAGTTCATCCGGCCGCAGCACATCGTCTATGTGGGCGATGTGGCCGAGCTGCGCACAAGCGCCGAAACAGCAAGCACGTGGACCTTTGGCGCATCGGTACCGTTGGAAGAAATCATGCAGCGCGTGAAGGCCACGCTGCCCGACTTTGCCGAGGTGTTGCGCCGCTTTGGCAGCCCGCCCATCCGCTCCACGGCCACGCTGGCCGGCAACATCGCCAACGGCTCGCCCATTGGCGACAGCATGCCCTGCCTGATGGCGCTCGGCGCGGTGCTGCACCTGCGCAAAGGCTCCGCCAAGCGCAAAGTGGCCCTGGATGCCTTCTACACCGGCATGAAGGCCAACGTGCTCACGCCAGGCGAATTCATCACTGCGATTGAAGTGCCCAAGCTCAAAGCGAGCGAGGCTTTTCGCGCGCACAAGATCAGCAAACGCTTCGATCAAGACATCTCTGCCACCTGCGCCGCCATGCGCTACCGGCTCGATGGCGATACGTTCAAAGACGTGCGCATCGCTTTCAACGGCATGGCGCCCAGCCCCTGCACCGCTCCTAAATTAGAAGCAGCGATACAAGGAAGGACCAGGACAGAGTTGGAAAATGGCGTGATAAATGCCAAATTGGATGCCGCAATCGCCGCCAGCTTCCCCGCCAGAGACGGCTTGCGCGCCACCTGGGCCTACCGCAGCCTGGTCGCCCGCAACTTGATTGCTGGCTTTGTGGAAGACGCTTTGCAAGAAACCGCCACGGCCTGAACCGAAGGAGCAAGCCATGAACGCCCCCACCAAACTCGCCGAACTCCTGCCCGAAGTCGCTCAAGCCCAGGGCAAAGAGCTGCCACACGAGTCAGCCAAGCTGCACGTCACCGGCGAGGCGGTCTATACCGACGACATGCCCGAACTGCGCGGCACGCTCTATGCCGCCATCGTCAAAAGCCCGGTGGCTCACGGCGAGCTGATTGGCGACGGCATTGACCGCGAAACCTTGCTCGCAGAACACGGCGTGGTGGCCGTGTTCACCGCGCGCGACATCCCTGGTGAAAACAACTGCGGCCCGATCATTCACGACGACCCGTTCTTGGCGGCCGGCAAAGTGGAGTTTGTGGGCCAGGCGGTGGCAGTCGTCGTGGCCCGCGACATGCTCTATGCCCGCGAAGCGGCAGCCAAAGCCAAGGTGCTCGTGAAAGAGCTGCCCGCGATCTTGACGATTGAAGAAGCCATGGCCGCGCAGCTTTTCATCATGCCGCCCAAAGGCATCACACGCGGCAAGCCCGTGGAAGCGATTGCGAGTGCGCCGCACACCATCACCGGCAGCACCTACTGCGGCCAGCAAGAGCAGTTTTACCTGGAAGGCCAAATCACCTACGCCGTGCCGCGTGAAGACGGGCAAATGACGCTCTATGTAAGCACCCAGCACCCTGATGGCAACCAGCGCGAAGCCGCAGCCGCACTCAACCTGAACACCAAAGACGTGGAAGTGATTTGCCGCCGCATGGGCGGGGGCTTTGGCGGCAAAGAGGGCAATGCCTCGATCTTTTCGCAAAGCGCAGCGCTTGCCGCGCACAAACTCGGCAAGCCGATCAAGCTGCGTGTGAACCGCGACGACGACATGGTGATCACCGGCAAGCGCCACGATTTCAGAATCGACTACACGGTGGGTTACGACGATGCGGGCCGCATCTTGGGCGCGGACTTCACGCTGATGAGCCGCTGCGGCTACAGCACCGATTTCTCAGGCCCGGTGAACGACCGCGCCGTGCTGCACATCGACAACTGCTACCACTTGCCGAACCTGCACATCATCAGCCACCGCTGCAAAACCCACACGCAATCGGCAACAGCCTTCCGTGGCTTCGGCGGCCCGCAGGGCATGTTTGGCATCGAGACCGTGATCGAAGACATTGCGCTCAAGCTGCGTAAAGACTCGCTTGAGGTGCGCAAAGCCAACCTCTACCGCCACCCGGCCGAGAGCGGCGACGCGGGCAGCATGACCACGCAGTACGGCCAAGAAATCATCGATTGGGTGGGCGACAAACTCATCGACGACTTGGAGGCGCGCAGCCAATACAAAGCTCGCCGCGCCGCAGTGCAAGCCTTCAACGCGCAAAACAAGCGCAAAAAACGCGGCATTGCCCTCGTGCCGCTCAAATTCGGCATCAGCTTCACCGCCACCATGCTCAACCAAGCGGGCGCGCTCGTTCACATCTACCAAGACGGCTCCGTGAGCGTGAACCACGGCGGCACAGAAATGGGCCAGGGCTTGAACACCAAAATGGCTCAAGTGGCGGCAGACGCCTTGCGCGCACCGATCAGCATGGTGCGCGTCACAGCCAGCGACACGCAAAAAGTGCCCAACGCCTCGGCCACAGCAGCCAGCAGCGGCGCAGACTTGAATGGCGCAGCCATCAACAACGCTTGCGACCAACTCCGCGCCCGGCTCGATGCCGTAGACGCTGGCCGCAAGCTGCCCTGGGCTGAGCTGTGCAAACAAGCCTGGTTGCAGCGCGTGGGCCTCTCACAAACGGGCTTCTACATGACGCCCGACATCAAATACGACTTCACCACCCTGCAAGGCAAAGCCTTCTACTACTTTTGCTACGGCGCAGCCGTGAGCGAAGTGGAAATCGACACCCGCACAGGCGAGCAGTGGCTCAAAGCGGTTGACATCGTTCACGACGTGGGCCGCAGCATCAACCCCGCAGTGGACAAAGGCCAAATCGAAGGCGCCTACATCCAAGGCATGGGCTGGCTCACGATGGAAGAATGCATCTGGGATGTGAAAGGCAAAGGCAAGGACGCGAACGGCAATGCCATGGGCCGAGGCAAGCTCTTAACCCACGGCCCCAGCACCTACAAAATCCCCGTGGCCTCCGACGTGCCCGAGCACTTCAACGTCCACCTGTTCGACAACGAAAACGTGCGCGACACCCCCTTCAAAAGCAAAGCCGTCGGCGAGCCTCCGCTGATGCTGGCGCTGTCTGCTTACTTCGCGATCAAGGATGCGGTGGCTGCTTCTGCCTGTCACTCAAAAGTTGCGCCACTCACAGCGCCTGCCACGCCAGAGCGGATATTGATGACTTGCGAGGCGCTGAAAGCGCTCTGAGTCCCGAGCCACCGAGCTAGACTTTCGCCTTCGCTATATCGGAGGCGGCATGCTCGAAAAACTCAATCAATTGACCGAAGGCCACGGCGAGCTGCGCCGGGGGCATGGGCTGGTGAGCGGCGTGACGGCGCTTTGCCTGGGCATCCTTTGCTTTTTGGGCGTGCTGGCGTTTCACTTTCCGCAGTACTTAACGACACCGCAGCTGCGCCAAAGCTACAACGTGGAAGTGATCCGCATCGTGATGCTCGGCGCACTCGTGATCGCGGGCGGCTTGAGCATCGCCAACATACTGCTGGGCCGCGCGCGCTGGCTCTCGGCCTTTGCGTTTTTGTTAGTGCTGCTCACCGCATTTTTGGGCGGCCACAAAGTGCCGGTGAACGATTTTGCCGACGGCACGCCCTACATCGGGCTCGATTGGTTCATCTTGGACTTGCTGGGCTCGGCACTGCTCTTCATCTTCATCGAAAAGCTCTTTCCGCACCGCAAAGGGCAGCCCGTGTTTCGAGCCGAGTGGCAAACGGATTTTTACCACTTCATCGTGAACCACATGATCGTGGGCTTTGTGCTTTTGGCCACCAACTTGATGGTTCACAAGGGCTTGGGCTGGGCAGTGAAAAGCGATGTGCAGGCTTGGATTCAGGGCCTGCCATTTGTGTTGGAGCTGCTGCTCATCATTTTGGTGGCGGATCTCGTGCAGTACTGGACGCACCGCGCTTATCACGAGACTTGGCTATGGCGTTTTCACGCTGTGCACCACAGCGCCAAAAGCATGGATTGGCTGGCCGGTTCACGCCAACACATCGTGGAGCTGCTGGCCACCCGCACATTGGTGCTCGCACCGATTTTCATCCTCGGATTCAGCAAAGAGGTGATCGATGCCTACATCGTGATCGTGGGTTTCCAGGCCGTGTTCAACCACTGCAACGTGAATGTGCGGCTTGGGCCGCTGCGCTACATCATCGTCACGCCCAATTTCCACCACTGGCACCACAGCCAAGACAAAGAAGCACTCGACACCAACTATGCGGCGCACTATGCATTCCTTGACTATCTCTTCGGCAGCGCCGCCAAAAGCGACAAGATCTGGCCCGAAAAATACGGTGTGCTCGGCGACTACGTGCCCAATGGGTTTTGGAAGCAGTTCAAGTTTCCGTTCACCTGGAAGGGATAGGGTGCGAGGCCCCGGCGGCCAAGACTTGAGAAAGCGTTTCCCAAGCACGCGAAGCTTCCACCGCATTCGTGTTGGTGAGATCGGCGGCGAGGATTGCGGCTTTCCACAAAGCCCAGGCTTGGCCGCGCAGCCAGGTGGCGTCGTCTAAGCCGAGTGCTTGCCTGAACACCTGCCGCGAGCGGCCCGAGAAGAACGTCCAGGCGATTGCGCAATCGCATGCGGGATCGCCCACGCAGGCTTGGCCGAAATCGATGACTGCCGCCAGCTTTCCGCCGCGCACGATCAGGTTGCCGAGGGCGATATCGCCGTGCAGCCAAACGGGTGCGCGATCCCAAGATGTAGGGAGCGCCGCCTCCCACAGGATCAGCGCGGCTTTTGCGTCGATGCGCTCGGCCAAGAGCGAGATCGCCTCGCGAAACTGCGCGTCGTAAACGGCCAAGTCGCCGCCACGGTGAAAGCTCTGCGGCCCCGCGCGCGGTGCGCCCTCAATCGGCAGCCCGCGCAGGGCTTTGAGAAATCCCGCCAAATCCATAGCGAATCGCTCAATGTCAGTTGGCGGATTCGAAGCGGCAGACTCCCCAGCAATCCAGCGCCGCAGCGACCATGCCCAGGGGTAGCCACAGCCTGGCTTGCCGAGCGCAACCGGCTCAGGAATCTCCAGCGGCAAACCAGCCGCCAAACGAGGAAGCCACATTTGCTCGATCTGAATCTGCGCCGCGTAAGCCTCGTGGCTGGGCAAGCGCGCGACAAACTCGTTGCCGACACGGAAACTGCGGTTGTCCCAAGCTTGTGCAGGCACAGCCCGAACGGGCAGGCCAGCAAACTGCGGCATTTGCGCCGCCAGCAGCGCGCGAACCAAGTCTTCGTGGATCTCGGTTGCCGCGCCGCCTTCTGAACTCATGCAGCCTTTTGCCCTTGCACCAATTTCATCGCTGAGCCGATCAGTGTGGCCACTTGCGTCATGTCGCTGGGCACGATGAGCGTGGCCTGGGATTCGCTGGCGAGCTTGCCGTAGGCTTCCACGGCCTTCTCAGCCACTTTGAGCGCGACGGCTTGCTCGCCGCCGGGCATGCGGATCGCGGCGGCCACGGCAGCGATGGCTTGCGCGTTCGCATCGGCCACCGTTTTGATGGCTTCGGCCTCGCCCTGCGCGTTGTTGATGAGGGATTGCTTTTCGCCTTCTGATTTGGCAATGAACGCAGCTCGCTCGCCTTCGGCCAAGTTGATTTGCTCTTGGCGCTTGCCTTCAGATGCGGCGATGAGCGCGCGCTTTTCGCGCTCGGCGGTGATTTGGCGCTGCATGGAATGCAAAATTTCTTTGGGCGGCGTCAAGTCTTTGATCTCGTAGCGCAGCACCTTCACGCCCCAGTTCAGGGCCGCCTCATCAATGGCAGCAACGATCTGGCCGTTGATCAAGTCGCGCTCTTCAAAGGTCTTGTCCAGCTCCATCTTGCCGATCACGCTGCGCAGCGAGGTTTGCGCGAGCTGGGTGATGGCGACTTCGTAGTTGCTGGAGCCGTAGCTTGCGCGCATCGCATCGGTCACTTGAAAGTACAAGATCCCGTCTACCTGCAACTGGGTGTTGTCTTTGGTGATGCAAATCTGGCTGGGCACGTCCATGGGGATTTCTTTCAAGATGTGCTTGTAGGCCACGCGCTCGATGAAAGGCGTGACGAAGCCCAGGCCTGGCACCAGCGTGCGGTCGTATTTGCCCAGGCGCTCAATCACGTAGGCGTGCTGCTGCGGCACGATCTTGATGGCTTTGAAAATGAAGACGAGCGCGATGATGAAAAGCGCGAGTGCGATGGTGGAACCGGTCATGAAGGTTTCTCCTGGAGTCATGTTTGAGGATCAGGCTGCTTCAAGCAGCAAGACGCTGCCCGTGACCTGCGCGATGCGAAAACTGCCAGGCTGGGCCGTTTGCGCCGCGCCCGCGAGCTTGGCTTGCCAGGCTGCGCCGCGGTAGCGCACTTCGGCGCTGCCGTCGCTTTTCCATTCGGCCACAGTCACGGTCTGGCCCACGTCGATGTTCACATCTGCATTGGCTTCAGCATGCGGCGCGCCCTTTTGCCGCCTTCTCACGCGCAAGTGCCAAACCGTGGTGGCCGCAGAGCCGATCACTGCCGCAGCAGCCATTTGCGCGCCAATCCCAAAGCCAGCGTGTGCAGCGATTGCCGCCGCGCCAAGGCCGAGCGCCACCATCAACAAATACACGGAACCTGTGAGCAACTCGCCCACGATCACGGCCCCTGTTGCCAACCACCACCAAGCTGCAATGCTCATTTGCGTTCTCCGTGGCGCAACCCAAGCGCCTTTGCCGCGCAATGTAGCTCTTTTGGATCGTGTCTGCTGCGCAGCGTGAATGCTACGTTTTATGTAGCATCAAAATGAGCAAATACCTGGACAGTGGTGAGA
>JAAFHN010000458.1 GCA_013298415.1 Comamonadaceae bacterium | reverse complement strand
TCGCGCTGCTGGCCACCCACATCGAAGCGCATGCCGAGCGGCAGCGTGGGCTCCAGCTCCTTCACAGCCTTTTTCACCGCATCGCCCACCTCTCCGGCAGGCCTGTCTTTCACGCCCGCATAGAGGGCCACGCGGCGCTGCAAGTCTTGGCGTTTGATCACTTCGGGGCTGTCGATGCGCGTGACGGTGGCGACTTGGCTGAGCGGCACCACCATCGGGCTGCCATCGGCTCGGGTGCGGCCTGCCGTCACGTTGATGGCATTCAAATCGGCTTCGCCGGTGCGTTGCTCGCGCGGCAGGCGCACCACCAAGTTGTAGTTTTCACCATCGGGCGCGCTCCAAATGCCGGCCTCTTCGCCGCTCACCATCGTGCGCAACACGCTGGCCAGCTGTGAATGCGTGATGCCGAGCGCGGCAGCCTCAGGCTTCAATCGCACCGAGATCGCGGGCGTGCCCGGTTTGGTGGACAGCTCCAAATCGGTGATGCCGGGGATCTTGAGCACCTTGTCGCGCAGCGCGTTCATGATTCGGTTGAGCTCATCGTCGTTGTTGCCCAAGAGCGCCACGTAAATCGGGCGGTTCCAGCCAATTTGGAGTTCCAAGCCGGGGATCACGCCGAGCCTGGTGCGGATTTCTTGCTCGATCTCTTTTTGGTTGCGCTTGCGCTTTTTGCGGTCGGTGAGCTTGACTGCAATGCTGATGTTTTTGGCTGACACATCGGTTTTCACCATCTCAATGTCAGCCACGCCTTTCAACACTTCTTCAGCGCGGCGGGCTTTGCTGTCGGCGTAGGCGAGCGTGCCGCCGGGCGGCAGTTGAACGTTCACATTGGTGAAGCCCTGATCCGTTTCAGGCATGAATTCGCTGCCGACCTTGGGCACGAGGGCAAGCGCGCCCACGAGGCTCAACACGGCGATCAGCACTGTGGTTTTTCGGTGGCCCAGCGCCCAAGAAATCACACGGGTGTAGCCGTTTTCCATGCGGGTCATCAAGGCTTCAAACTTGCGCAGCACCCAGCCTATGCCCCACCAGCGCTGCGTGGCGTGCGGGTCTTTGTCGGGCCAGTAGGCACTCAGCATCGGGTCGAGCGTGAAGCTGACCAAGAGGCTCACGAGCACGGCAGCAGTTACCGTGATGCCGAAGGCAAAGAAGAACTTACCAATGATCCCCGTCATGAATGCAATCGGCACGAACACGGCCACGATGGACAGCGTGGTGGCGATCACAGCCAAGCCAATTTCGTTGGTGCCGTCGAGCGCGGATTGCATCGCGCTTTTGCCCATGGCCATGTGGCGCGAGATGTTTTCTCGCACCACGATGGCATCGTCAATCAACAAGCCGATGCACAAGCTGAGCGCCATCAGCGTCAAATAATTCAGCGTGAAGCCGAATGCGTAGAGCGCGATGAAAGTGGCGATAACGGCAATGGGCAGTGTGAGGCCGGTGATGATGGTGCTGCGCCAAGAGGCGAGGAACAAAAACACGATGATGAGCGTGAGCGCTGCGCCTTCAAAAATCGTGCGCACCACGTTGTCCAGGCTCGCTTCCACCCAGTCACTCGATGCCCACCACACCTTGAGTTCCACGTCTTCAGGCAAGAGCTTTTGGATTTCTTTGGCCTCGGCAATCACGGATTTGCCGACTTTGACCAAATTCGCGTCTTGCACCTTGTAGACATCCAGCCCGATGCCGCTGGCGCCGTTGAAGCGCATGTACTCGGTGGTTTCGCGCTCGGCATCCACCACATCCGCCAATTGGCTGAGCTTGATGGTGACTGGCGAGCGGTCGGTGTTGCGGGTGGTGATCACGAGATTTTCGAAATCGGCTACGGTTTTCATGCGGCCGTCCACGCGCACGATGGCGTCTCCGCTCGGCCCGCGCACTTCGCCCACGGGCGAGTTCAGGTTCATGTTGCGCAACGCGGCAATCACTTGGTCGGCACTGATGCCGGTCTGCTGCAAGGCTTGGGGTTTCAAGCGGATATCGATTTGCCGCTGCGTGGTGCCGCCCAGGCGGATGTTGCCCACGCCATTGATGCGTTCCAAGCGCTGCTTCACCGTTTTGTCGGCCAAAAAGCTCAGCTCGCGCAGGCTGCGCGATTTGGACAGCATCACGAGGTACACGATGCTTTGCTGGTTGTCGCCATTGGCGCGATCAATGCGTGGCTCCCGCGCCTCTTTGGGCAGGCCGGGGCGGATTTGCGCCACTTTGTCGCGCACCAGTTGAGCGGCCTTGTCGCCGTCTACTTCCAGCTTGAATTCCACGAACACGTTGGAAAAACCTTCAAAGCTGTTGCTGCGGATCATCTTCACGCCGGGCAGGGTGTTCAGCGCGGTCTCCAGCGGCTTGGTGATGTCGGTCTCCACCCCTTCAGGCGATGCACCTGGGTAGGCGATGGCCACGCTCACAAAGGGCAAGCTCACCTCCGGCATTTGCTCCACGCCGAGCTTTTTGTAGGAAAAGAAGCCGAGCACCGTGATGGCCAGCATCACCATCACCGCAAACACGGGGTGATGGACTGAGACGCGCGTCATCCACATGTTTTTGCCCTCCGAACCTGGTTTTTGATGGATTTATTCATCGCTGTCCTAGTATTTGTTGTGTTTTATGCTACATAAATAATAGCGTCAACCTTTGGCGGCAGAGGCCGCTGCTGATGCGGCGGGAGCGGCTGGCTGTGGGGCAATGGCTTTGCTGGTCACGCGTTTGATGGTTTGGCCGTCTTTCAAGCCGTCGTAGCGGCCCAGCAGCACTTGGGTGCCGGGCTTCAGAGGCTGCGCGTCGCTCGCGGCCACGGCCATGAAGCCGGCCGCGTCGTCGCGTGTGAGCGGCTGGATGCGGGCGCGGGCAACCGTCATCGTGCCTTGTGTGGCCGAGCTTTGCACCGTCCACACAAAAGGCTCGCCGTTAGCCGACTGCAAGGCATTCAGTGGCACCACGGTGCTGAGCTTGTCGCTCGCCGCGAAGCTGAGTTTGGCCGTTGCATCCAGCCCTGCTTTGAGGGGCAAGCCGTT
>JAAFHN010000119.1 GCA_013298415.1 Comamonadaceae bacterium | reverse complement strand
ACACGCCGCTCATCACGCGCATCAAGCCCGGCTCGGTGCGCATTGAAATGGCAGACGGCAAAGAAGAGTTCGTCTTCGTGGCCGGAGGCATTTTGGAAGTTCAGCCTTCGGGCGTGACCGTGCTGTCTGACACCGCCATTCGCGGCAAAGACCTGGACGACAAAAAAGCCAACGAAGCCAAAGCCGCCGCCGCCGAAGCACTGAAAAACGCCAAGAGCGACATCGATGTGGCCAAAGCGCAAAGCGAGCTAGCCTTGATGGCTGCTCAAATCGCGGCGCTTCAAAAGTTTCGGCAAAAGCGGTAAGCCTACGCCGAGTGTGGCAGCACGCACTCGCTCCAATTGCCACGATTGAGCGGCGGGCGCGCGGCAATGACCTGAGCGGGCTGGCGCTGCCCGACGCTATCGCAGGACCCTCTCTATGCCGTTGAAATCCCACTGATCCCTATTTGGACTTCGAATCGGGATCGGAGATTGGTCTGGCGACGTCCAAAAACGTCAGCACAAAGCGGCTCACTGCCCCAGGTAGTTGGAGAACGTGATGGCGCCAGTCGGACAGTTTTTGAGTTTGAATTCCTGGCTGAAGTGCTCGTCGAACTCGGTCACCAGGGGGCGCATGTCGTCGGGCAGGTCTGATGGACTCAGCCCCGAGTCGCTGACAGTGCTGAAAAAACCCTGAGAGTAAACGCGAGTCACATCGCGTTGGACTGGCTGCACTCGCACCGATTCAAAGCCCAAGGTTCGAGCGAGCTTCAACAGATAAGGTTGATCAAACACCCACTTGTCGTCCAAGACTGATGACCAAGGCTTCATGTGATCTGGTCCGAATCGGGCTTGAATGTCGCGGCGCATGGCTGCACACATTGCATGGATGGGATTGGACGCCATTCCTCGGCGCTCCAACTCATACTGAACTTTCTCGAAGAGCACCATCAGGATCGAACTGCCAGACTCCAGCGGCTCGATCAGGACCAGGTTTGAGCCTTTGGTGAGGCTCGGCACGATATGCCGGAGCGCTTGGTGCGGATCCAGGAGGTGATGCAGGATGGCGGCACCAAAAATCCAATCAAACTGGTTGGCCTCAAACACTTGCTCGTGAATGTCCATGCACACGATTTCAATGCGGTCACAATTTTTGGCGTCGCGGCTCCGCAACTCGGCCAAAATGGACAGCAATTGCGGCGAAATGTCGGTGGCTGTGATGAGCGAGTTCGGTAGTGCCCGTGCAATTGAGAAAACCGAACTGCCTCCGCCTGAGCCGAGGTCCAACACCCGCAGGGCTGCGGTCCTGGGTGTCGCGCTGTCGGTCAGAATCAGCGACATCATTTCGTCGAAATCGGTTCGCGCGAAATACCGTCCGTGGTAGGTGTCCGCGGACTCCAGAAACTGTTCTGTCACACCAGCTTGTCGCCAGTTGCGATCAACCCAGATGCCCTGTCTGTACTCGAACCGATCAGGTTGAGTAAACCCTGAGCGGGGCCTTGCGTTCGATTCTGGGTTCAGTGAAGACACGATTGGAAACTCTAGGGCTCAGAACAAAACACTTCTATCGAGATCTTGCTTCTACGATCTCGGGCGGCCGAGCTGGGCGGGGGATAAGGTTCGACGCGGGCTCTGGGTTCACTCTGGGCGAGTGGCCGCCGCGTTGAAGCAGCGGCTCTACACGTGTCGTGTCTCAGTTTGCCTGGATGTGGACCGCTGTTTTTCTCGCTCCGGGCGGGCAAGACGCGTTGGAATCGTTGGCTGGGGAGCGGAAATTGCTCAGTCGCCAACCTCAGAAACGCCTCGCGTTTCAGGACGCAGCGACGACGGTGACTTTGCGGACAATGAGACACTGAAGCCACTTGCCTTCTGCAGTTTCCATCAGAACGCGGAGTTCGTAGCTGCCAGGGGGAACTTTCTGCGCGGAAAAGTCGCCGCCGAATCCAGCGTCAATCAGTTTTGGATTCTTGAAGTAGTCCGCAACGTCCGGCCGCTTGGTCTTTGGCGCCTTGAGCTCGTAGCTCGTTTGCCCCACCAACTGGACGACCACCGACTGCGCCAAGAGCCCTGCCTGCGTATCCAACGCAGCCCAGGCATCGTAGGGCAGGGTTGCGGTGCCGATGCTGATCTCAGCACCGTCGCGGTGCTTGCCAGCAATCTTGTCAAAGTTGCAGGCGCCACCCGGCACCGCGGCCCTCTTTTCGTTGCTGGCCTCGAAGGCGATGGCAGTGGGTGCAGCAGGAGGAGCCGCAGAGCTGGCAGGACTGACTGGGCTCGCAGTGCTCGTGGGGCTCGGCGCGCTTGCAGGAGCTTTGACCGCAGGGCGGTCGCAGGCTTGGAGATGGCAGAGAGCCACCGCCACGGCGAAAAGAGATGCAAATTTCTTCATGGTTTCCACGCGGCGAACACCAATCGCCGCCGAAAGGAGTCTAGCATCCCTGCTGGCTTGGGCCTCGGCGTTCTGGCTCGCTGCGGCAAGCGAGTAAACGTCGCCATATGATGGGTGTTCACAGAGCGCATTGATGCAATTCTCGGTCGTCGTTTGCACAGTTACCTACAACAACTCTCCGCACGAGCTTGCGCGGTTTGCGCATGGCTACGTCCAGGCGCGTTCACGCGCTGCCAGCAGTGGCCTCAGTGTGCGTTTGCTTTGCCGCGACAACGGCTCGCCGAGCGCGCTGGCCGAGCTGGTTGGAGAGGCGGCTGCCGCTGTTTATTCAACCGAACCCACCTGGCAGGCCACCAGTGAACGCAATCTAGGCTACGGCCCGGCCATGCATGGCCTCTGGGCCCAGGCGTTTGAAGACGGTGCGGATGCCGTTGTCACAGCCAACCCAGACGGTACTTTTCACCCCGAGTGCGTGGTTCGGCTGCGTGAGGCCGCTCAGCGCAAACCTGGGCATTTGATCGAGGCCAGACAGTTTCCTTCAGAGCACGCCAAATACTATCGGCCAGAGGATCAATCCACCGACTGGGCATCGGGATGCTGCGTCTACGTGAGCCGAGACTTGTTTCAGCTCGTCGGAAATCTCGATCCCGCCTTTTGGTTGTACATGGAGGACGTCGATTTCAGCTGGCGAGTGCGTCTCGCGGGTCGGCACATTTACTTTTGCCCCACTGCGTTGTACGGCCACGAGACCGTGCAGCGTGAGCTCAGCGCACGCGCCCGATGCGAGATGCTTTTGGCGGGCAGGATCCTCGGCTGGAAGTGGGGTGGCACGGCGTTCCAAGCCAATTGCGAACGCGCGCTGGCGCGCCAATTCCCGGAGCAGGCCTTGCCCGTGCTGGGCGAGCGGACCTCGCCGACTGTCGGGCATGAGCGCGTGGCTTGCTTCGATCGGTTGTTCGCGTTCGCCCCGAGCAGGTGGGTGCTGTGAGCTTGGGCAGTCAATCCAGCCCGACGCTGAGCATCGTGGTTCGTGCGCATGAAGGGGCGTCGCTTGCTCTGCTGGACGAAGCCTTGTTTTCAATCGCTATGTCTGACCGGCAATTGGCAGATGGTGCCACTTTGCTGCTTGAGCGAGTGCTCGTCACGCAAGTCGCAGATGTGGATGCAGGCGAACTCTACGGTGCCTTGCCGAGCATGCGCGCTCTGCTGGCTGCCCACGCGCACCCGCAAGATCCTTCGGCCAAATTGGTGGTCTTGCCAAACCCAGACGGCCGGGATTTGCGTTCGCAGGCACTCAATCTGGGCCTGGAGGCCGCAACAGGGCACTACATCGCCTTCTTGGATTACGATGACCTCATCTACCCCAGTGCTTACACCTTGTTGGTGAACCAACTGCGCCGCACCGGGGCGGTGCTGGCGGCCGGCGGCGCGGTACGGGCGCAAGTTCAGTCGCGAGACAGTGGCTTGTATGTTCAGCGCAAACTTCCGTGGCTGCACTTAGGCACGCGGCAATCGGATCTGCTGCAAAACAATTTCTTGCCTTTGCACAGTTTTGTCATCAACCGGGCGGAATGCCGCCTGCCTCAGCCGTGGTTTGACGAGCGCCTATCGCGCCTAGAGGATTACGACTTCTTGCTGAGGCTTGCCTCCACAGCCCCGTTTGACTTGAGTCAGCTCGATCGATACGTCTGCGAGTACCGCCTTGTGGCGCGGCATCAGCAGGTTGACGATGGCACGGCCTCAGGATTTTCACCCACAAACGTGAATCCTCTGTCCAACCGCGACAGTGCCAACCTGGCGGCCTGGGCTCAGGCCAAGCGACACATCGCCGCACTCAAGCCCACCCTCGCGGCGGAGCTTCGAGCGCAAGCGGCGCATCAAGTGCCCTGGCCGGCAGCCGATCAAGCGAATACCCAAGGCCCGCAAGAAAGCGTCTTGGCGTTTGTGCGCGCTGCACGCATCGCAGTCGATCAGTCAGGTGGCTTCTGGGCGTTTTTGCGGCGCTTGATCCAGCTTGCACAAGACATTGGTATTGGCGGCGTGGCTCGACGTGCCAAACAGATCGTGCGCCGACTCTGAACCGGGGTCGAAGCGAAAACGCCGCCGATTGGCTCTATCATGGGCCTGTGAAAACATCCAGCATTCAGTCCAAAACCACCGAAGCCCCAGAGCGCACTCTTGCCCAAGCCTTGCGGGCTGAGCGGCAAGTCATCAGCATCCGTGGTGCGCGCACGCACAACCTCAAAAACTTTGATCTCGACATTCCGCGCAACCAGCTGGTGGTCATCACGGGTTTGAGCGGCTCGGGCAAGTCATCGCTGGCGTTTGACACGCTGTATGCCGAGGGCCAGCGACGCTATGTGGAGAGCCTAAGTGCCTACGCCCGGCAGTTTTTGCAGCTGATGGACAAGCCCGATGTGGACGTGATCGAGGGTTTGAGCCCCGCGATCTCCATTGAGCAAAAAGCCACCTCGCACAATCCGCGCTCCACGGTCGGCACCGTCACCGAAATCCACGACTATTTGCGCTTGCTGTTCGCCCGCGTGGGTTCGCCTTATTGCCCCGATCACAACTTGCCGCTGCAAAGCCAAACCGTGAGCCAGATGGTGGATGCAGTGCTGGCCATGCCCGAATCGGCCAAACTGATGCTGCTGGCCCCGGTAGCGCGGCAGCGCAAGGGCGAGTTTTTGGACGTGTTTGACGACATGCAGTCGCAAGGCTATGTGCGCTTTCGGGTGGACGGGCAGACCTACGAAGTGGAAGACCTGCCCAAGCTCAAAAAAGCCGACAAACACGACATCGACGTGGTGATTGACCGTTTCAAGCCCAAGGCTGATTTGAAGCAGCGTTTGGCGGAGAGCTTTGAAGCCGCGCTCAAAGCCGCCGACGGCAAAGCCATCGTCTTGAACAGCGACACGCAGCAGGAGCATCTTTTTTCGGCCAAATTCGCCTGCCCGGTGTGCGATTACTCGCTCAGCGAGCTGGAGCCGCGGCTTTTTTCCTTCAACTCACCCGTGGGCGCCTGCGAAAGCTGCGATGGCATCGGCACGATGGCGTTTTTTGATGCCGAGCGCGTGGTGGCCTTTCCCGCGCTCAGCATTGCCAGCGGCGCGATCAAGGGCTGGGATCGGCGCAACAGCTACTACTTCAGCCTGATGGAGTCTGTGGCCAAGCACGCGGGCATGGATCTCGAAACACCGTTTGAGCAGTTGCCCAAAGCGCACCAAAAACTCGTGCTGCACGGCTCGGGCGATGTGGACATCAAATTCAGCTACACGCTCGAATCCGGCAGCTTCAAGGGCAAAGCGATGGTGAAAAAGCACCCGTGGGAAGGCGTTTTGCCCAACATGGAGCGCCGGTACCGCGAGACGGAATCGGCCCAAGTGCGCGAAGAGCTGGCGCGCTTTCGGGCGAACGCGCCTTGCAAAGCCTGCGTCGGCGCGCGGCTGCGCAAAGCGGCGCTTTTCGTCCGGGTGGGCGAGGGCGACGCGGGGCGCAACATCCACGAGGTGTCGCGCAGCACCTTGGCCGAGGCCCAGGCCTACTTTGAGCGGCTGAATTGGAAGGGCGAGCGGGCCGAGATTGCCGACAAAGTGGTCAAAGAAATCATCGCCCGGCTGCGCTTTTTGAACGATGTGGGCCTGAGTTACCTGAGCCTTGAGCGCAGCGCGGAGACGCTTTCTGGCGGCGAGGCACAGCGCATCCGCCTGGCCTCGCAAATCGGCTCGGGCTTGACCGGCGTGATGTATGTGCTGGATGAGCCCAGCATTGGCCTGCACCAGCGTGACAACGACCGCCTGATCGGCACCTTGAAGCGCCTGCGTGATTTGGGCAACAGCGTGATCGTGGTCGAGCACGATGAAGACATGATCCGCGCCGCAGACCATTGCATTGACCTCGGCCCCGGCGCGGGCGTGCACGGCGGCGAAATCTTGGCGCAGGGCACCTTTGCTGAAGTGCAGGCGAATGCAGCCTCGATCACCGGGCAGTTTTTGAGCGGTAAACGGCAAATTGCGGTGCCGGCCAAGCGCGTGCCTTGGCCGCAAGCCCAGGCCGCGCTGATCGATCCGCCCGCCGCAAAGGCTAAACCGAAGGCTGCCAAAGTCTCCAAGTTTTACAAGCCGCCCGTGGCGGACACCGGCTCGCTGCGCATCGTCGGCGCGCGGGGCAACAACTTGAAATCCGTCACCGTTGATTTCCCAGTCGGCTTGCTCAGCTGTGTGACTGGCGTGAGCGGCTCGGGCAAATCCACGCTGGTGAACGACACACTCTATCTAGCCGCCGCCCGCCATCTGTACCACGCCCACGAAGAGCCCGCGCCGCACGAGCGCATGGAAGGCCTGGAGCAGTTCGACAAAGTCATCAACGTCGATCAATCGCCCATTGGCCGCACGCCGCGCAGCAATCCGGCCACGTACACGGGGCTTTTCACGCCGCTGCGCGAGCTGATGGCCGAAGTGCCTGTGGCACGCGAGCGTGGCTATGGGCCGGGGCGCTTCAGCTTCAATGTGCCGCAATCTTCAGGCGGCGGCCGCTGCGAGGCTTGCCAGGGCGATGGCGTGAAAAAAGTGGAGATGCATTTTCTGCCCGATGTCTATGTGCCTTGCGACATCTGCCACGGCCAGCGCTACAACCGCGAAACGCTGGAAGTGCTCTACAAAGGCAAAAACATCGCGCAGATGCTGGACATGACGGTAGAAGCCGCCTGCGAATTCTTCGCGCCCGTGCCGAATTTGGCCCGCAAGCTGCAAACTCTGATGGATGTGGGCCTGAGCTACGTGAAGCTCGGCCAATCGGCGACCACGCTTTCTGGCGGCGAAGCCCAGCGCGTGAAACTCGCGCTAGAGCTCTCCAAACGCGACACAGGCCGCACGCTCTACATCTTGGACGAGCCTACCACTGGGCTGCACTTTGCAGACATCGAGCTGCTGCTCAAGGTGCTGCACCAGTTGCGCGATGCGGGCAACACCATC
>JAAFHN010000642.1 GCA_013298415.1 Comamonadaceae bacterium | reverse complement strand
GCGGCGGCACTCACGCCTGCGGCTGTGAGTGCCGCCGCTGTGCCGCGTGTGGCAACCACATCAAAATTCATAGCAACCAACGCAGCAGCTACCTGGACAGCGCGGGGTTTATCGCTGTTTTTCACGGTCAAGAAGGCTTTTTTGCGCTTTTCGGCCGTGCTGGTGGGCAGCTTGGTGCCTGCGCCGAGCTGGCTCTTCACGAAGGCTTCGCCAAAGGTTTTGCCCACACCCATCACTTCGCCCGTGCTCTTCATCTCGGGGCCGAGGATGGTGTCTACGCCGGGGAACTTAACGAAGGGGAACACCGCCTCTTTCACGCTGAAATACGGTGGAGTCACTTCTTTGGTGACGCCTTGCTGCGCCAAAGTTTGCCCAGCCATGCAGCGCGCTGCCACTTTGGCCAATGGGATGCCCGTGGCCTTGCTCACATAGGGCACGGTGCGGCTGGCGCGGGGGTTGACTTCCAGCACGTAGATCACGTCTTTGCCGTTTTGCTGCTGAATGGCGAACTGCACATTCATCAGGCCCACCACGTTGAGTGCCTGCGCCATGGCCTTGGTTTGCACTTTGATTTCAGCCACTGTCGCATCCGAAAGCGAATACGGCGGCAGCGAACAAGCCGAGTCGCCGCTGTGTACGCCCGCTTGTTCGATGTGCTCCATCACGCCGCCGATCAACGTGGCCCCGCTGGCATCGCGCAGGCAATCCACATCGCATTCGATGGCATCGTTCAAGAAGCGATCCAAGAGCACCGGTGAATCGTTGCTCACCTTCACCGCCTCGCGCATGTAGCGCTCCAAATCGCGCTGCTCGTGCACGATTTCCATGGCGCGGCCACCGAGCACGTAGCTGGGGCGTACAACGAGCGGGTAGCCGAGTGCAGCGGCCTTTTCCAAGGCTTCAGGTTCGGTGCGTGCGGTGGCGTTCGGCGGCTGCTTCAAGCCCAAAGCATTGAGCAGCTTTTGAAAACGCTCGCGGTCTTCGGCGGCGTCAATCATGTCGGGGCTGGTGCCGATGATGGGCACGCCTTCGGCTTCCAAACCCAAGGCCAATTTCAACGGCGTTTGCCCGCCGTATTGCACGATCACGCCCAGCGGCTGCTCCTTGGCCACGATTTCCAGCACGTCTTCCAAAGTCAGCGGCTCAAAGTACAGGCGGTCGCTGGTGTCGTAGTCGGTCGACACCGTCTCGGGGTTGCAGTTGACCATGATGGTCTCGTAGCCATCTTCGCGCAGGGCCAGGGCCGCGTGTACGCAGCAGTAGTCAAACTCAATGCCTTGGCCAATGCGGTTGGGCCCACCGCCCAGCACCATGATCTTTTTGTTGGCCGTGGGCTCGGCTTCGCATTCCTCGTCGTAGGTGGAATACATGTAAGCCGTGTTCGTTGAAAACTCGGCCGCGCAGGTGTCCACACGCTTGTACACCGGGCGCACGCCCAAGGCGCGGCGGGTTTCGCGGATGGCTTTGTCGTTGGTTTTCAGCAGCTTGGCCAAGCGGCGGTCTGAAAAGCCTTTTTTCTTCAAGGCACGCAAGTTGTCGGCACTCAGCTTGGCAACGGCTTTGTCGCCATGCAGTGCGGTGTGTGCGTCGAGTGCCAACTCGATCTTCACGATCTCTTCGATCTGCACCAGAAACCAGGGGTCGATCTTGGTCAGCTCGTGCACACGCTCTACGCTCAGGCCGCGCGCAAACGCATCGCCCACGTACCAAATGCGCTCAGGGCCGGGCTCGCCCAATTCTTTTTCCAAGACTTCCAGGTCTCTGGTTTTTTCGTTCATGCCGTCCACGCCCACTTCCAAGCCGCGCAGGGCTTTTTGAAAGCTCTCTTGGAAGGTGCGGCCCATGGCCATGACTTCGCCCACGCTCTTCATTTGCGTGGTCAAGCGGTCGTTCGCGTCTTTGAACTTTTCAAACGCAAAGCGCGGCACTTTCGTCACCACGTAGTCGATGCTCGGCTCAAAGCTGGCGGGTGTTGCGCCGCCGGTGATGTCGTTTTTCAGCTCGTCCAGCGTGTAGCCGCAAGCGAGTTTGGCCGCGACTTTCGCAATCGGAAAACCCGTGGCTTTGGACGCAAGCGCCGATGAACGCGACACGCGCGG
>JAAFHN010000513.1 GCA_013298415.1 Comamonadaceae bacterium | reverse complement strand
GGCTTGGGGCAGCGCGAGCTGGCTGGTTTTGCCGGCGCTGCGGCCTGAGGTGGCGGCGGCCAAGCTGCTGAAAACCTCGAAGTGGATGTGCGGCCAGCGGCCTGAGTAGCACCCGGGGAAGACTGTGACAAAGCTCAGTTGGCCAGTGGCATCACTGGTTTGCACGCCGCGCAGGTAGTTTTCGGTGGTAACACCCGCGTTGTAGAGGCTGTAGCGGCCCAGCGCATCACAGTGCCACAGGTAAACGGCGTAGTTGGCCAGCACCCCGCAAGCGGATGCGCTGCGCAAATTGAGCACCACCGTGAGCGGCACGCCTTGCGCAACAGCGGAGCCAGTGCCCACGCTTGCGCGGATGTCGCGGCGCAGGATGCCGCTGGTGCTGAGCACGTTGGGGCCATTGGTGCCGTCGGCTGGGAAGGGGCCTGCGGTTTCGTTGGGAATTTCAGCGCATGCGCCTGCGGGGGCCGGGGCTGCCGGTGTGGGAGCAGGCGCGCCGGGGCCTGGGGGCGGAGGTGATGCAGGCGGTGGTGGAGCGGGTGATGGCGCCGGAGGGGTAGGCGATGCGGGCGGCTGCGGCGCTGGAGGCTGGATGACTGGCGCGGGCGCTGGGCTTGAGCCGCCACCTCCGCCGCAGCTCACGCCTGCGAACGTGCCCAAGCCTGCAAGCCCCGCTGCACCAAGCAAGCGGCGGCGTGCGGGCTGAGCCTCGGCGCTTGGCTGAAGCGTTGCCAGCCAGCGCGACCAGTCTTCGCGCAGGTTGTGGCCGTGGGGGTTTGGGGCTGGTGTGCTCATGTGGGCTTCTCTTCCTTCGCATCGTAGAGCGACTGGGGAGCCCAAAGCTTTCACCCGGACTTGAAGCCGCCTACAAGGGCATCGCCGTCGTCTGCTTGATCCGATCCAACACAAAACTCGATTTGCAGTCTTGCACGCTGGGGTGTTTTAAGAGCACGTCCATGATGAAGCGGCTGTAGGCGGCCATGTCGCGCACGGTGAGCTTGATGAGGTAGTCCATCTCGCCTGTGAGCGCGGCGCATTCCACCACCTCGGGCCAGGCTTGCACTGCTGCGCGAAACACGTCCATCGGGTTGCGTTTGTGGCCATCCACATGCTTTTCAAGCCGCACGGAGATGTAGGCAGTCAGCCCCAGGCCCACAGCCTCGGGTTTGACCAAGGCCACATAGCGGTCGATCACATGATCGTCTTCCAGCCTTTTCACGCGGCGCAGTACCGCGCTGGCTGAGAGGCCCACGGCTTGGCCAATGTCGTCAAACGTGGCGCGGCCATTGTCTTGCAGCTTGCGCAAAATCGCTGCATCTAGCTTGTCAAGTGCTTCCATTGTTGGAATTGTGCAGGAAAGATGCGCCAAGCAGAACCCACGCGCTTGCACTTGCACAAAAACGCAGCATCGGCGAATCTACAGTTTGGACAGTTACCCACGCACACCAGCGCTCTTGCGTTCGGGCTGAGCTTGGTCGAAGCCCCACCAGCCCTTCGACCAAGCTCAGGGCGAACGGGAGGCCACACTGAAAACGACATCACCATGAGCAACGCACACACGCCCTGGGACAACCCCATGGGCACCGACGGTTTTGAGTTCATCGAGTACGCCGCACCCGATCCCGCCGCGATGGGAGCGCTTTTTGAGCGCATGGGCTTCACGGCGATTGCCAAGCACCGCCGCAAAAACGTGACGCTTTACCGCCAAGGCGAGATCAATTTCATCATCAACGCCGAGCCGGATAGCTTTGCGCAGCGCTTTGCGCGCCTGCATGGCTCAAGCGTATGCGCGATTGCGTTTCGGGTGGACGATGCCAAAGCGGCCTACGAGCGCGCTTTGAGCTTGGGCGCATGGGGCTTTGCAGGCTCAGCAGGCCCAGGCGAGCTCAACATCCCCGCCATCAAAGGCATTGGCGACAGCATCATCTATTTCATCGACCGCTGGCGCGGCAAAGGTGGCGCGAAAGACGGCGAGATTGGCAACATCGGCTTTTACGACGTGGACTTTGTGCCACTTTCGGGAGCCAGCCTCAATCCCGCAGGCCACGGCCTCACCTACATCGATCATTTGACCCACAACGTGCACCGTGGCCGCATGGCCGAGTGGGCCGAGTTCTACACCCGGCTTTTCAATTTCAAAGAAGTGCGATATTTCGACTTTGAAGGCCAAAAAACGGGCATCAAAAGCAAGGCCATGACCAGCCCCTGCGGAAAAATCCGCATCCCCATCAACGAAGAGGGCACCGAGAAAGCCGGCCAGGTGCAAGAGTACCTAGACCGTTACCACGGCGAAGGCATCCAGCATATCGCGCTCGGCTCTACCAACCTCTACGACAGCGTGGACGCGCTGCAAATGGCGGGTGTGAAGCTCTTGCAAACCAGCGAAACCTACTATGAGCTGCTGCCCAAGCGCATCCCCAACAGCGGCGAAGACATCGAAGGCCTGAAAGCCCGCAACATCTTGATGGACGGCTCGGCAGATGAGCTGCTCTTGCAAATCTTCAGCGAAAACCAACTTGGGCCGATCTTTTTTGAGTTCATCCAAAGAAAAGGCAACCAAGGCTTTGGCGAAGGCAACTTCAAGGCGCTGTTTGAAACCATCGAGCTGGATCAAATGCGGCGCGGGGTTTTGAAGGGCTAGTGTCATGTCACGCCTGAAATGCCGCCGTCTCGCTTGCCCTCGCTGCGCAGGGCGTCGTTGCAAAACTTGCCCAGGCAGTGGGCATGCGCTGCGTTTTGCGCCTAGCCCCGCGCACCGATTG
>JAAFHN010000001.1:4357-27679 GCA_013298415.1 Comamonadaceae bacterium | reverse complement strand
CCCGAATCACGAGCGTGGCCCCCGGCTCGGTGAAGCCCGTGAGGTAGAAAAAGTAGGAATCAAAGCGAAACGGGAAGTCCGAATCGCGATTGCGAGGCCGCTCCAGCGCCGTGGGGATGATCGCCACGGCACCTGGGCCGATGGATTGCGCCAGCCGAGCGCGGCGTTGGATGAAAGCGGTGTTCATCCCCGTATTTGACGCGAAACGTTGGATACCAGCCGTTCACTGCAAAATAAATAGCAGTACATGCAATAAACACCTGGACAGAGGGCCAATACGGCTTGAAACTCAACAAAAAGCCACCCGAAGGTGGCTCTTTGCTGCTGCGAGCAGGGCGCGAAGGCTTAGCCGCCGCCGGTGGCGGGGCCGCAGGCTACGCCGTAGTCGAAGTTCGCGGTGGCAGCCCCGGTGCCGACGACCACGTTTTGGGCAGCCGGTGTGGTGCGATTGGCAACTGCAGGGGGCGTCACGCTGTAAGTGCCTGCGGCCAGGCCGGTGATCGTGGCCGATGCGCGAGCAGGCGTGCCTGCGCTACCGGTGGTGGTCACGCTGGTCGGCTCGCCATTGCCCGACACGGCCGTCACGATGGTGGGGAGCGCACGAGCTTGTGCGCCGGTGCCTGTGCAGGCTTCGCCCGTGTTGACGACGATGGAGCCTGTGTTCAGCGGCGGGAAGACCACCGGAATCGTGTTGGGGCCGCAGGCCAAATTCACGTACGAGGGCGCCCCGCCCTCCAAACTAACGCTGTTGGGGGGAGAGGGGCTGCCAAAAATCGTGCGGACGCCACTGAAGGTGACTGAGTTTGCGGTGGATCGAGCACTACTCAAACGCACTCGCACCTCCACCACGCGCGTGTCGCCTGCCGGGCGGCCAGTGATGTTGACAGTGACGTCGCAGACGCCGACCGGAGAGGCAAGGCCAAAAACATCCCTCGAAAAGCTGCTCTTGGGGTATTCGGCCACCAAGCCGCTGGGGGTGGAGACGACCGTGCCATTGGTGCGGAAATCCAGGCGCTTGGTGGTGTCGTTCCACACGTAGATGGGCGCCGTGTCGCCTGCGGCCAGCAGGCGCGCACCGTCTTGCGTGCGCGTGCCAGTCGCAATCGGCATGCGCGCCGTGACGGGGCTGCTGAAATTGGTGAAGCGCGCGCCGGTGGCGTCCGTCATCAAGTTGGTCATCAAGCCGCCGATCGTCAAGAGCGTGCCATCGGCTGCGGTGTCGCCGGGGATCGCGGCCTGGCCCTCAGGGGTGTTGAGCGAGGGCGCAATCACCGTGACTTGCAGCGCTCCGGTGGGCGTTTGGCCAGCGGCATTGGTGATGCGGGTGGCAGCTGGGATGCTCACGCTGGCCGCAGCAATGGTGCTCGTGCCACCGCCGGGCACAGACACGACCTTGGGCGTGGTAGCGGCTGCCACCACAGCAGTCGTGGCACCTCCTGTGGTGGCCACAGGTGCGGCCACAGCGGCCACTGGCACGGCTGCGGGAATTTCGGCCACACGGGTGATGTTGGTCAGGCGGATTTCCACGTTTTGCACGTTGTCGCTGGCAGAGATGGTGATGGTGGCATCGCCATCCGTCCAGCCCGCCGCACGGCTTTGGGTTGATACACGGATCGTGCCGCCTGCAGCCACGCCTGGGGCGGTGGCAAAGGCTTGCAAGCCGTTGGTGGTGGTAAAGCTCGTGGTGGGCGCGTTGCTCACGTTGACCGTGCCCGCGCCTGAGAGCGTGATCGCCACCGAATCGGTGATGAGCGCGCCTGTTGCGGAATTGCGCAGCACGAGGTTGTATTTCGCCACCGAGGTGAGCGCCTGCACCGGCGGGCTGAGGGGCACCTCAATGGGTGTGGCCGTGTCGCTGCTGGAGCCGCAGCCTGCAAGGCCAAAGAGCGCCGCCGCACTGGCAACGGCCAAAACGGCGTATTTGAAAGAAGGTTGAGTGTTGGAACGCATGGCGACCCTTGAGACAAAACGGACGCGCTGGGCGCGCAAACCCCATGTCGCTTCAAAAAGCTTTTTGATGCAGCGACAATGCGCGAAAGGTAAAGACTAGCCCACATTTCGCCACGCAGGCGAGGAGTATTTCAGGAGTTGGCAGTTTGCGACACCAAAAACAATCACCCTTGAGTTCCTAGGTACTCATTTTTAAACGCCCGATGCCCCAAGCCCCCGAAATCCTTCTGGCCACGCTGAATGCGAAATTCATCCACGCGAGCTTGGGGCTTCGCTGCTTACTGGCCAACATGGATCGGCATGGCGCGCCGGGTTTGCGCGCGAGCACGGCTTTGCGCGAATATGTGATTGAGCAGCGGCCGATTGACGTGGTGGCGGATTTGCTGGGCACGGATACCGCCCAACGCCCCAGAATCATCGGCTTTGGCGTGTACATCTGGAATGTGGTGGAAACGACGGCTGTGGTGCGGCTTTTGAAGGCGCTGGAGCCGGAGATCAAGTTGATCCTCGGCGGGCCAGAGGTGAGCTACGAGACCGAAGAGCAGCCGATTTGCCAGCTTGCCGACCACACGATCACCGGCTGGGGCGATGTGAGCTTTGCCAAGCTGTGTGCCACGCTGCTCGATGGCAGCCCCACGCAGCGGGCGGTGCTGCCCAAAATCATCGCAGGCGCGCAGCCTGATTTGGCCGAGATCGCTCTGCCCTACGCCGAATACACCGATGCGGATTTGGCGCACCGGCTTTTGTATGTGGAGGCTTCACGCGGCTGCCCCTTCAAATGCGAGTTTTGCCTCAGCTCGCTGGATAAAACTGCTTGGGCTTTTGATTTGGATGGGTTTTTGGCCGAAATGCGCGCGCTGGTGGATCGTGGGGCCAAGCATTTCAAATTCGTGGATCGCACTTTCAATTTGAAGATCGACACGTCGGCGAGAATTTTGCAGTTCTTCTTGGATGAATTGGCGAAGAAGAACGAGCTATTTGTGCATTTTGAAGTGGTGCCCGATGTGTTGCCGGATCGGCTGAAGGCGTTGATTGCGCAGTTTCCGCCCGGCGCACTGCAGTTTGAGGTGGGCGTGCAGACCTTCACGCCCGAGGTGCAGCAACGCATCAGCCGCAGGCAAGACGAAGCCAAGACTGTGGCCAACATCGGCTGGCTGGTGAATGAATCGCCCGCGCATTTGCACACCGATTTGATCTTCGGTCTGCCAGGTGAAACCTTGGAGAGCTTTGCTGCGAGCTTTGACAAATTGTCTCGCCTCAAGCCCCACGAGGTGCAATTCGGGATGCTCAAGCGCTTGCGCGGCACGCCCATCATTCGCCACACGGCTGAATTTGCCATGGTGTTTGACCCCGCACCACCCTACGTGATTTTGCAAAATTCCACGATTGATTTCGCGACGATGCAGCGCATTGGCCGAATGGCACGCTATTGGGAGATTGTGGCGAATTCGGGCAAACATCCGCGTGCGATGGCATTGCTCTTGGCGCTGGATTCGCCAGAGGAGTCACCGTTCAAGCGCTTTTTGGCCTTTTCGGATTGGCTGTGGGCTGAAACGGGCAAAACCCATGCGTTTGCGGCAGAGAAGCTGTTGGATTTGCTGTTTGGGTTTTTGCATCGCACCGAGGGCGAGGCTGCGGCCCGAGGCGCGATTGCCGCCGATTGGCAGCGCGGCGCACACCGCAAGCTGCCGCAATGCCTGATTGGCCATGTGGAAGAGCGCCTGGTGGCCAAAACCGTGACCCAAGCGCGCCACGGGGCGAAACGGCAGGCACGGAGCGTACCGACCGACGCCCACGCCGTTCGCCCTGAGCTTGTCGAAGGGCTTTGAGAGGCTTCGACAAGCTCAGCCCGAACGGAAGAGTTGGTGCATCCCGGCCCGACGTAGGAGTTAGTGCATCCCGGCCCGAACGGAGAAGTTGGTACAGCTAAGGCGTGGCCTCAATGAGGCAGATTTTGGGTCTCTGTCCTCGTATTTGTGATGTTTGATGCTACTTTTTATGTAGCATTCAACGGTTCGTCAACTCATCAATTCGATCCAACAACAAGTCATGCGGTGCCGTGTCAATCGGCTGGCCGTGGTTGTAGCCGTAGCGCACAAGGGCCACTTTGCAGCCTGCGGCGCGGCCTGCGAGCGCATCGTTGATCGAGTCGCCCACCATCCAGGTGTCGCTTGGCGGCGCGCCTAAGGCCTCACAAGTGCGCACGACTGGCAGCGGATCTGGCTTTTTTCGAGCGAAGCTGTCGCCACCAAACACGTGGCTGAAGTAGCCCGCCAGCCCTTTGGCGGCGAGCAAATCTTGGGCTGGGGCGAGCGGTTTGTTCGTGAGGCATGCCAGCCTTACACCCCGCGCGGTGAGGGCCTGCAAGCCTTCCAGCGCGCCCTTGTATACGCGGCTGTGCTGGCCGTTGATGCTGCGGTAGTGGCGCTGGTAGGCGGTCATCGCGGCCATTTGGATGTAGCCGGGGCCAAGGGTATGGGTTTTCACGGCCGTGGCTGCGCGCAGCTTCAGCACTTCGGCCACCAGGTGCTCGGAACCTTTGCCCACCAGCGGCTCCACATCGGCGCGCGCCACGCTGTCGTAGCGCAGCTCGCGCAGCATCAGGTTGAGCGCAGCCACGAAATCGCCCATGGTGTCCACCAGGGTGCCGTCTAAGTCGATGATGGCGGCTTTCATGGTTGATTTTGGTGGATTATTGCCACTCTGTCCTAGTATTTGTTATGGATAATGCTACACAAATTGTAGCGTTACAAACCAAAGCGCCGAAGGTGGGCGGTATCGGCATCCATGCCTTCAATCGCGTCGATCAGGCGCAAAAGCGGCTTGAGTTCACGGTAGCGGCCTGCGGTTTCGCGGATGTAGGCGATGAAGCGCGGCGCATCGGCGGCGTAGCGGGCTTTGCCGTCGCGGTGGGTGAGGCGGGCAAAAATGCCTGCCACCCGAAGGTGGCGGTGCAGCGCCATGTAGTCCACCGCCTTCCAAAATTCACCGAAATCATCGGCCCAACTGCCCCAGGCCCCGTTCGCAATCAGCCCCGCTTTACGGGCGTTTTCCCAGTAGCGAATGCTCACATCGAGCACAAATTCATCTTCCCAGCTGGTGAAGGCATCCCGCATCAGGCAGGCAAGGTCATAGGTGATCGGGCCGTAGAGTGCGTCTTGGAAATCGAGCACGCCTAAAGCACCTTCGGTTGCACCGTTCGGCTCGGTGGGCATCATCAAGTTGCGCGGCATGAAATCGCAGTGCACAAACACCTTCGGCGTGGCCAGGTTGCGCGCGGTGATGCGTTCAAACACCGCCTGCAAGCTGCTGATTTGATCGGCACTGAGCTGCACCGCCTTGTGCTGAGCGATGTACCAATCAGGAAAGAGCATCAGCTCGCTGTGCAACTGAGCCGCGCCGTATTCAGGCAACACCCCCGGCTTGGAGGCCAATTGCCACTGCACCGCCACTTCGGTGGCTTGGCGAAAAAGGCGCTCGATTTTTGCGCCTTCGGCATTGCTGGGTAGGCTTTGTTTCGCAAAGGGCGGATTTTGCGCATCGATGTTGAGCAAGGCTTGGGCTGCTTGCATGAGCGTTTGCTTGCCCAAATCGGGCAGCAGCATGAAGCCGTGGGCTTCGTCCCAGGCCAACACTTCGGGGGCGTTCAGGCCCGCGTTGCGCAAAAGCTGGGCGATGCGCACAAAGGGCGCGCTGTTTTCCAGCTCGGGCGGCGCATCCATCACGATGCGGGTGCGGCCGTCGGCGGTGTCTAAGCGCAGGTAGCGGCGAAAGCTGGCATCGGCGGTGGCGGGCCGAAGCGTGTGCGGCAGCAGCCCGTGGCGCGCTGGCAAGCTGTGCAGCCAGGCCATGCACTGATGCTCACGCTCGGCATTGGGCCAGGAAAGGGGGCTCAGGGCAGAAGGAGCCAGGGCTGAACCATTGGCCAAGATGTCACTCATGGATAATTCGATGGTAGAAAAACCGGCACAGCGTCCGCTCGGGGTTTTTCCAGCGGCAAATCCTTGTTCTGTGCGTCACGTTAACCCTCCATTGTCCACTGCCCGCCTGCGCGCCATGCCTTTGGCGCTGGCTGCGGCTTTGTGCTGCAACGCTGGCCATGCCCAAGCCCCTGCAGCAGCTGCAAGCCCGGCAGCGGCGGCTTCCACTCCATCTGCGAGCGCATTCAAGCTCAAAACCTCGCCCACGCTGCTGGAGAACTTGAATGCCGAAGCCGCACGCGATGCGCCCGCGTTTTTGTTTGCTGATAGCGTGCGTGGCCGCACCGATTTAGAAACCGTGCTCGAAGGCAAGGCGGTGCTCCGCAAGCACAACACGGTGATCCGCGCCAACCGCATCGAGTATTACCAGCCCGACGACCGGGCCAAGGCCACGGGCCAGGTGCGCATCAACCGCAGCGGCAATGTGTTTGAAGGGCCGCTTTTGGACTTGCGGGTGGACGCGTTTGAAGGCTTTTTGGCGGAACCGCGCTTTGAATTTCTGAAAAACCAGAGCCATGGCGCGGCCGAACGCATCGACTTTCTCGACAGCAGTCGCGCAGTGGTGAAAAACGCCTGGCTCACGAGCTGCCGCCGCGATCCGGCAAGCGACATGGCCCGGGATCTGGCCAAAACTTGGCTACCAGACTGGGTGCTGCAAGCGGCAAGCTTCAAGCTCGACACCGAAGCCGATGAGGGTGTCGCAACCAACGCCGTGCTGCGCTTCAAAAACACGCCGATCCTGGCCGTGCCCACGCTCGGTTTTCCACTGTCAGATGCGCGCCGCTCGGGCTTTTTGCCGCCCAGTTTCAACATCGACAACATTTCTGGCCTGGAAATCACCCAGCCCTACTACGTGAACATCGCGCCCAACCGCGACGCGACGCTCGAGCCCACACTGCGCCTGCGCCGGGGCATCGATCTGGGCGGGGAGTTTCGCTACCTTGATGTCGACTACAAAGGCACCCTGCGCGGCAGTTGGATGCCGTATGACAAGCTGCGCGGCAGCGCGCGCTGGAGCCTGAGCAACCAGCACGATGGCAACGCTCAAGTGCCGCAGCTGGGTGGCCCGTGGGCAATCGGCTGGAACGTGAACCGCGTGGGCGACGACAACTTCTGGCGCGACTTTCCCCGCGGCGGCTCCACGCTCACCCAGCGGCTCTTGCCTGCAGATTTCGTGGCGCGCCACAGCACACGATGGGGCGATGTGCCTGTGAGCATCACGGCACGGGCGCTCAACTGGCAAACCCTGCAAGACACCAGCTCGCCGATCACGCCGCCCTACGACCGCTTGCCACAAATCACGCTGAATACGCCCAGCCAGCGCTGGCGTGGCTTCGATTGGGAGGCCATGGGCGATTTCACACGGCTTGAAGCCGATCGTGCCCGCACCCTCCAGCCCAACACCTCGCGGGCGGTGTTTTCTTCGGAAATCTCCCGCACCTGGGGCGGCGCGGCTTACCAAATCACGCCTAAGCTCAAAGCGCATGTGACGAGCTACCAGTTTGACGCGCCGCTTGCCAATGGCAAAACATCGGCTCAGCGCGCCGTGCCCACGCTGAGTGTGGACGCGGGCATGGCCTTCGAGCGCGACTCCCAGTTCGGCGGCAGATCTTTCGTGCAGACCCTTGAGCCGCGTGCTTTTTACGTGCGCACCCCCTACCGCGACCAATCTGTCCTGCCCAACTACGACTCGGGCACCACCGACTTCAATTTCGCCACCGTTTACACCGAAAACACCTTCGGCGGCAACGACCGCATTGCCGATGCGAACATGCTCACCTTGGGTGCCACCACTCGCTTTTTGGACGCGCAGACCGGCGCCGAAGCCGCGCGCTTTTCGATCGCCCAGCGCCTGCGCTTCGATCCACAGCGCGTGGCCCTGCCCGGCGGCGCGCCGATTGACGAGCGGGTGAGCGATTTGCTGCTGGGAGCCGCCTTAAGCAATGAGCGCTTCAGTTTTGATTCCACGGTGCAATACAGCCAAACCCTGCGCCAATCCGTGCGCGGCACAGTGGGCGTGCGCTACTCGCCTGGGGCATATCAAACCCTGAATGTGGCCTACCGCTTGCAGCGCGAGCAAAGCGAGCAGGTGGATGTGAGCTGGCAGTGGCCGCTGGCGCGCATGGGCCTGCCCGGTCTCGACAAGCTGATCGGCCCCCGCGCGGATGCCGCAGCAGCAGGCGGGGCGGCGGCCCCCGCGCTTGGGCGCTGGTACAGTGTGGGCCGTTTGAATTACGGCGTGCTGGACAGAAGATTGGTGGACGCCGTGCTCGGCTTTGAGTACGACGCAGATTGCTGGCTGGCGCGATTCGTGTTTGAGCGCTTGCAGCGCGGCACAGCGAACTCTTCGGGCGGGCCGGAATCCAGCAAACGGCTCTTGTTCCAGTTGGAATTTGTCGGTTTTTCCCGCGTGGGCAACAATCCCTTGGCCGCGCTTCAGCGCAACATCCCGCGCTACCAAGTGTTGCGCGAGAAAATTGAAACGCCCAGCCGCTTTACGAATTACGAATGATGATGGCTCGCCCAATGACTGTTTTTATGCGCTGCCTGCCCGCCGCCGTGTTGCTGGCCTGTGCCTTCGGTGCTCACATTGGCACACAGGCACAAACCCTGCGCGCCTCGCCCAGCTTGGGCAGCAGCATCCCAAGCACCGGCGACTCGCGCCGCGATGCGCCACGCGAACTCGTCTCGGGCGATTTCATCGTGGCCATTGTGGACAGCGAGCCGATCACCAACCACGAGGTGCGCACCCGCACCGTGCGGCTGGAGCAGCAATTGGTGCAGCAAGGCGGCGCCCTGCCGCCGCGCACCGAACTCGCCAAGCAAGTGCTTGAGCGGCTCATCAACGAGCGCGCGCAGATCAATTTGGGCAAAGACACGGGCGTGAAGGCCGACGAGCCCGCGCTGGAAATCGCGATCACGCAGCTTGCCCGGCAGAACCAGCTGAGCAACGAGGCCTTTCGCCAGCGCGTGGAAAGTGAGGGCGTCACCTGGAACACCTTCAAAGACGACATGCGCGACGAGATCGTGCTCGGCCGCGTGCGAGAGCGCGAGGTGGACAACCGTGTGCGCGTGAACGACGCCGACATCGATGACTACATCAAAACCAATTCCGATCTGAGCGCGGGCAGCCCCGTGCTGCTCAACATCGCTCAAGTGCTGGTGGCTCTGCCCGACAACCCGAGTGCTGCTCAGCTTTCCGCAGCACAGCGCAAAGCGCAGGAAGTGCTGGATCGCGCCAAAAAGGGCGAGGACTTCACCAAACTGGCCGCCAGCCTGAGCGACGGCCCCGAGCGCGAAGCGGGGGGAATCATGGGCGCGCGCGAAGCGGATCGCTACCCTGAGCTTTTTGTGAACGCAGTTTCAGGGCTGAAAGTGGGCGAGCTCTCGGCCATCGTGCGCAGCGGCGCGGGTTTGCATGTGCTCAAGCTCGTGGAAAAGCGCAGCGCCTCCATGCCGAGCATGCTGGTCACGCAAACCAAGGCGCGGCACATTTTGCTGCGCGTGTCGCCTCAATTGAGCGAGAGCCAAGCGATTGCCAAGCTGCAAGAGATTCGCCGCCGTGTGGAAACGGGCCGCACCGATTTCGCAACTGAAGCCAGCAACAACAGCCAAGATGGCAGCGCCTCCCAAGGCGGCGATTTGGGTTGGGCCAACCCCGGCACCTTCGTGCCCGAGTTTGAAGACGCCCTCAATGGCCTGCTGCCCGGCCAAATCTCTGAGCCGGTGGTAAGCCGCTTTGGTGTGCACCTGATCCAGGCCAACGAACGCCGCCAGACCGAACTGTCTGAGCGCGAGCAGCGCGAACTGATCCGCAACGCCGTGCGCGCCAAGAAAACCGACGAGCAGTTCGCCAACTGGCAACAGGAAGTGCGAGGCCGCGCCTACGTGGAATACCGCGATCCGCCCATCGTGGCAGCTCGCTAGCAGTCGCTCGGATCTGAGAGCGCCATGCGCCACATCCCGCGCAAGCGCTTTGGACAGCATTTTTTGGTGGACGGCGGCCTGATCGACGAGATCGTGCGCGTCATTGCGCCCGCGCCTGGCGAAACACTGGTTGAGATCGGCCCCGGCTTAGGTGCGCTCACCCTGCCTTTGCTGCAACACACGCCCAAGCTGCACGTGGTGGAGCTGGATCGGGATTTGGCCGCGCACTGGCGCAAGGAAGCCCGCGTGGCAGTCACTGAGGCCGATGTGCTGCGCGTGGCCTTCAATTTGGAGAGTTTTCCCAGCACTGTCCAGGTGAAATCATCATCTGATGCTACTGTTTTGGGAGCAATTTCAAAGCTGCGTGTCGTGGGCAATCTGCCCTACAACATCTCCACGCCGATTTTGTTCCACCTGCTGGATTTCGTGGATCAGATTCAAGACCAGCACTTCATGCTGCAAAAAGAAGTGATCGACCGCATGGTGGCCGAGCCTTGCACGGCAGCCTACGGCCGCCTGAGCGTGGCGCTGCAATGGCGCTACGAGATGGAGAATTTCCTGGCCGTGCCGCCAGAGGCCTTCGATCCGCCGCCACGCGTGCAAAGCGCTGTGGTGCGCATGATTCCGCGCGCCGAGCCAGCGCCCGTGCAGCGCGCGCTGCTGGAAGAAATCGTGCAAGTGGCTTTCAGCCAGCGCCGAAAGATCTTGCGCAACACGCTTGGCAAATGGCTAGACGCACGTGGTTTTGCCGGCGAGTTTGATCTCCAGCGCCGCGCGGAAGAAGTGCCGGTAACCCAGTTTGTGGGCTTGGCCCAGGCCTGCGCGACCTAGCGCCCATAGCCTGCGCTCGGCAGAGCAAAATCAGAACGGCGGGCGTCAAAACCCCAACGGGCACCGTCAGAGCATGCCTGTCGCCGCTCCCCAGGCAGTTTGCCGTCCGGCTCAGGCTGCGTTAGCGAGCCAATAGCCAGCGTTGAATGGGCTGCTCATGCGCAGCGCGAGCGGGCTCACATCCACGATTTTGTCGGTGGGCATGGGCTCGGCACCCTCTTCTGTCGCAGGCGAGCCATCGGCCACGCGGGCAACGGCGTAAGAGAAGAAGCAACGGAAGGGAATCTTGCGGTCGTGCCAGTAATCGGCTGCGTCGCGAAAGATGTCGATCAGCTGTTCGCGGGCTTCTTTGTCGAACTTGGCATTCGCAGGAATGTGCTCCAGCACCACCACGAAGCCGGGCTGCGAGCCGCTTTTGTACAGCGGGTCCGTCATGCAGTCGTAGAGCGCGTCGTAGTTTTTGCCAAAATGCGCGGGGAAGGTGAATTGCTCAGCGATGGTGTCGAGCACGTCTTGCTTGCTTTGCGCCTTGGCCAAATTGGCGTACAAGAAGTGGTGACCCAGCTTGGTTGCTGCTGCCTGCAAGCTCGCCACGGTGTGCTGGCGAATCGATTGAACCACGTTGCTCTTTACATTACTCAGGGGCATATTGGCCTCCAGTTTTCGTCAATCAAACATCACTTGGACACGATGCGCTTGAAGCTCGCATAGTGATCCGCCGTGTAAAAACATGCATCGGGCGCTGTGGGTTTAGTGCCACCGCACACGATGCGCCTTGCGCCTCGATCACGCGAAAAGGGTGTTTTCACGGTGTATTCGCGGTAATAACCCCGCGCTTGCTTGGGCAACAAACGCTCGCGATTACCAAACACCGTGCCATCCTTGTCATACGGAAACGGGCCGCCCGACAAAATCTTGGCGTGGGTTTCCTGGCCTTGTTTTGGAAGCTCTGCAAGCGCGATGGTTCCGATCGCCGAGTCGCTCGCAGCTTTCTCGCTCGGGCCTTTCGCGTGCACCATTTCGGTGCCCGCGCCCAAGCACGCCATCACAGCGACCAGGGCCACAACGCGTTGCACGCGACTGGGCCAAGCGGCAACCCCATTGGGCATGCGATTCACGATTCACCTGCTTCACAAAAGCCTCTTGGCCAGGCCAAGTCCACCTCAAAACACCGGGTTAACCCGATTTCCTGAGCCTGCTATTGTCACAAATCCCGGGTTTTTACGCAAGCCATGCGTTAGGTTGACTTGCCCATTTCAGGGAGATTCACACCACAAAACGCCCAAAAACCGTGCGAAAGCACGCATGCGTGCTTTTGATTTACAAAGATTTGCCGAAATGCACGCAAAAATCAGCTCCGCCCCGGGGCTGGCTCGCTCGGCCTGCCCTAGCGACCGACGGGAACGCTGCGACGACCGCACTGGCTCGAAGTGAGATCAACGGGCCGCGTTGGCGTCGGCGACAGTCAGGGCCGTCATGTTCACGATGCGCCGCACCGTGGTGCTGGCGGTCAGCACATGCACCGGCTTGGCCGCGCCGAGCAGCACGGGGCCAATCGCAATGTTGTTGCCAGCGGCAGTTTTGAGCAGGTTGTACGAAATGTTGGCGGCGTCGATGTTGGGCATGACCAACAAATTGGCTTCGCCAATCAAAGTGCTGTGTGGCATGGTTTGCGCGCGGCTGGCGGCGTCCAGCGCTGCATCGCCGTGCATCTCGCCATCCACCATCAACCACGGCGCTTCGGTGCGCAGCAACTCCAGCACTTTGCGCATTTTGAGCGCGCTCGGGTGGTTGCTTTGGCCGAAGTTGCTGTGGCTGAGCAGCGCGGCGCGCGGCTCGATGCCGAAGCGCACCATTTCTTCCGCAGCCATCACGGTAATTTCGGTCAATTCCTCGGCGCTCGGGTCGTGGTTCACATGCGTGTCCACGATGAACACGAAGCGGTTGGGCAGCATCAGGCCGTTCATCGCGGCATAAATCTGCACGTCTTGCGGGGTGGCGGGGCTGCCGCCTTCGCGCTTGCCGATCACCTGATCGATGTAGTGCAGGTGCATGGCGGTGGTGCCCCAGGTGCCGCAAATCAGCCCATCCACGAAGCCTTTGTGCAAGAGCATCGAGCCGATCAGCGTCAAGCGGCGGCGCATTTCGATTTTGGCCATTTGCACCGTCACGCCCTTGCGCTCGGTCATGCGGTGGTAGGTTTGCCAAAAATCGCGGTAGCGCTCGTCTTGCTCCACGTTCACCACGTCGTAGTCACGCCCTTGCTGCAAACGCAGGCCAAAGCGCTCGATGCGCTGGGCGATCACGGCGGGGCGGCCAATGAGCGTGGGCCGGGCGAGTTTTTCGTCCACCACAATTTGCACGGCGCGCAGCACGCGCTCCTCTTCGCCCTCCGCGTAGGCCACACGCTTTTTCGTGGCCATCTTGGCGGCATCGAAAATCGGCTTCATCACCGTGCCGGAGGCATATACAAAATTGCGCAGGCTGTCTTTGTAGACCGCCATATCGGCCACCGGGCGGCGGGCCACGCCGCTGTCGCCCGCAGCTTTGGCAACCGCTGGCGCAATCCACATCATGAGCCGCGGATCGAAGGGCTTCGGAATCAGGTATTCGCGGCCAAACTCCAACTGTTGCCCTGCATAGGCAGCCGCCACCACGTCAGACTGCTCTTGCTGGGCGAGCTCTGCAATCGCGTGCACCGCGGCAATTTCCATTTCCATGGTGATCGTGGTGGCCCCGGAATCCAGCGCGCCCCGAAAGATGTACGGGAAACAGAGCACGTTGTTGACTTGGTTGGCGTAGTCGCTGCGGCCCGTGGCGATGATGGCGTCTTGCCGCACAGCGAGCACTTCCTCAGGCATGATTTCCGGTGTGGGGTTGGCGAGCGCCAAGATCACGGGGTTCGCAGCCATCGAGGCCACCATCGGCGCTTTGAGCACGCCACCTGCTGAGAGGCCTAAGAACACGTCTGCACCTGCAATCACCTCAGCCAGCGTGCGCGCATCGGTTTTTTGCACGAATTGGATCTTGTCTTCGTCCATCAGCTCGGTGCGGCCTTCGTAGACGACGCCTGCGAGATCGGTGACAAAGATGTTTTCGCGCCGAATGCCGAGTTTCACCAGCAAACCCAAGCAAGCAAGCGCCGCTGCACCAGCGCCGGAGGTGACCAGCTTCACCTTGGCCGGGTCTTTGCCCACCACTTTGAGCGCATTCAAAATTGCTGCGCCCACCACGATTGCAGTGCCGTGCTGGTCGTCGTGGAAGACGGGGATCTTCATGCGCTCGCGCAGTTTGCGCTCCACATAGAAGCAGTCTGGCGCTTTGATGTCTTCTAAATTGATGCCGCCAAAAGTGGGCTCCAAGGCCGCAATCACGTCCACGAGCTTGTCGAGATTTTTCTCGTTCACCTCGATGTCGAATACGTCGATTCCAGCGAATTTTTTGAAGAGCACTGCTTTGCCCTCCATCACGGGCTTGGCAGCGAGTGGGCCAATGTCGCCCAGGCCGAGCACGGCCGTGCCGTTGGTGATGACCGCCACCAAATTGCCACGTGCCGTGTACTTGAAAGCGGCATCCGGGTCTTTTGCGATTTCCTCACAAGGCGCGGCCACGCCGGGGCTGTAGGCAAGGGCCAGATCGCGCTGGTTGGAGAGCTGCTTGGTGGCTGTGATCGCTAGCTTGCCGGGCGTGGGGAACTCGTGGTATTCGAGGGCTGCGCGGCGCAGTTCGGCGCGCTTTTCGTTGCGTGTGGCCTCAGTCTGGGCGATCTGCTCTGCCAAACTGGCAGGGGATGTGGAAGTGGTCATGAAACGGCCGATTCACGGATGGGGAGGGCATTGTGTCACCCGGCTCCTGTAGCCGCCGTGCGTATTCATGCGTAGCTTGTAGGGCTTCAGGCCCCGAATGCATCGCCGAGTTCTTTGGCGCGCTGAGCTGCGGCGTGCACGCCTTGGGCGATGCCCTCGTCTACTTTTGCGGCGGCGAAGGCTTGCAGCGCGGCGTAGGTGGTGCCGCCTTTGCTGGTGACGCGCTCGCGCAGCGTTGCGAGGTCGTCAGAGCTGGCAAGGGCCAAGGCGGTTGCGCCTTTGAAGGTGTGCAGCGCGAGCTGTTTGGCCGTTTCTGCGTCCAAGTCCATTTCTTCGCCTGCGCGGATCAGGCTCTCTAAAAAGTAGAAAACATATGCCGGGCCGGAGCCTGAGAGCGCGGTGACGGCATCAAGCTGCTTTTCTTCGCGCACCCACACGAAGCTGCCCGTCGTGTCGATCAGGGCTTCGATCGTGCCCAAATCTTCTGCGGTGATCGTCATGGGTGCGTCTTCAGGCACGCGGGCGTAGAGGCCGCTGATGCCTTGGCCGATCAGCGCGGGCGTGTTGGGCATGGCGCGCACGATGCGCTCAGTGCCCAGCCACTCGGCAATGGTGTCAGAGCGGATGCCTGCGGCCACGCTCAGGTGAAGGGCATCGGGGTTCAAGTGCGGCTTGGCTTGCTCGGCCGCCTCGGCAAAGGTCTGCGGCTTCACGGCCCAGACGACGAGCGTGGCTTTGCTGAGAGCCTCAGATGCTGAACTCTGAACTTGGCTGAGCTTGAACCGGCTGCGCAGCGCTTGCGCCGTGGCAGCAAACGGCTCGACCACCGTGATTTGGGCGGCTGTCATGCCGCGTTTGAGGAGGCCGCCCACGATGGCCTGGGCCATGTTGCCGCCGCCGATGAAGGCGATTTGGAGATTGGGATGCATGTTGGGGGCTCTGAAATCAGGGTTTCGAACTAGTTTTGACGTGTTTTTGCACCACTGTCGTTGTATTCACAACATTTATTGCTATATTTTTAGGAGTTTCAAACGCCTGCGACACGCTCTGAAGTCTGCGTCGTCATCGCGTAAATGCCCGCTCGCACCGGGCCGTGGCGCGCCACGCCCTCGCGCAAAGCTTGCAGATACTGCGGCCACGCAAGCCCTAAAAGCGGGGCAAAGTGCATCAGCAATTGCCCGTTGCAGCCCAGCACATAAAGCAAGCCCACATCACCCCGCTCGATGGCGGAACGCTCCTCGGCGCTCAGCGCATAGCCGTCCAACAGCGCGGGGCGCGCAGCCTCATCCCGCCAGCGCGCCTGCACTGTGGCGTCGCGGTTCAGGTGGTACAAAAATTTTTGGGCGGCGTAGAGGCTCATACCTGCGGGAGCGCCAAACCACTTGCACTCATGGCTTGTTCCAATCCTCGCCGCGAGTCAGGCGCATCAACTCGTCGGTGCTCATCCCCGGCCCAGCCGCGCCAATCAATGCTTCGAAGGGGCAAGGCAGTATTGGTGCTTGAGCCAGGGGTTTCCCCTGAGGAAGGGGCTCATGGCTGGCGTGCTCTGGCAGAACAGTCAAGTCTTGTTCAGGGGTTGGCATGGTGATGTGGGTCCGCAAATCGGCCAAAGCGCAGTGTAGTCAGCGCTGAGCAACCACTTTCCGGCGCGACAACAACTCCCTCGCCATCAAACCCCCCAGCGCGGGATGTGATGCCCGCCTAGGCTGACCGCGATGTTTTTGGGTTCTAAGAAGACTTCGTAGCTCCAGCTGCCGCCTTCTCGGCCGGTGCCGCTGGCTTTGCTGCCGCCGAAGGGTTGGCGCAGGTCGCGCACGTTTTGGCTGTTCACAAAGCACATCCCGGCCTCGATGCCAGCGGCCACGCGGTGCGCAGTTCCTAAGTTTTCGGTGAAGACGTAGCTGGAAAGGCCGTAAGCCGTGTCGTTGGCCAGCGCAATGGCCTCGGCTTCGTCGCTGAACGGGATCAAGCAGGCTACTGGGCCAAAAATTTCGTCTTGGGCGATTTGCATGCGGTTGCTCACATCGGCAAACACGGTAGGCCACACGAAATTGCCCTCGGCCAAATGCTCGGGCAGCTCAGCGCGGAAATCTGCGCCCCCGCAGAGCAATTTCGCCCCCTCTTGCAGGCCCAGACGCTGGTAGTGGTTCACCTTGGCCAGGTGCGCTTTGGAGATCATCGGGCCGATGGTGGTGGTCTCATCCAGCGGATCGCCCACGTTGATGCGCTGCGCCCGCTCGGCAAAGCGGCGGCAAAACGCTGCATAAATCCCGCGCTGCACCAAGATGCGGCTGCCCGCGGTGCAGCGCTCGCCGTTGTTGGAAAAGATCATGAAAACCGCAGCATCGAGCGCGCGCTCAAAGTCTGCGTCGTCAAACACCACAAAGGGCGACTTGCCGCCAAGTTCCATGCTGAACTTCTTCAAGCCTGCTGTGCGCACGATGCGCTGGCCGGTGGCCGTGCTGCCCGTGAACGAGATGGCCCGCACGTCGGGGTGCGCGCAAAGCGCCTCGCCTGCTTCTGCGCCAAACCCATGCACGATGTTGAGCACGCCTGGCGGCACGCCCGCATCGAGCGCCAGCTCGCCCAGCCTGGAGGCGGTCATGGGCGAGAGTTCGCTCATTTTCAGCACCGCCGCATTGCCAAATGCCAGGCAAGGCGCGACCTTCCACGTGGCGGTCATGAAAGGCACGTTCCAAGGCGAAATGAGGGCGCACACACCAACTGGGTGAAAAAGTGTGTAGTTCAGATGCGTGGGCGTGGGGTAGGTGTGGCCGTCCACACGGGTACACATTTCGGCGAAGTAGTAAAAGTTGTCTGCCGCGCGGGGAATGAGCTGTTTGCCGGTTTGCGCGATCACTTGGCCTGTGTCTTGGGTTTCCATTTGAGCAATCGCTGGCACCTGGGCCGCGATCAAGTCGCCCAGCTTGCGCACAATGCGGGCGCGATGGGCGGCTGGCATGCGCGCCCAGGCAGGGTGCGCGGCTTTGGCTGCGGCAACGGCGGCATTGACCTCTGACTGACCCCCGCGTGCAACCGTCGCCAAGCTGGCTTGGGTGGCGGGGTTGAGGGTTTCGAAGGCATCTGCGGAATCCACCGCTTTGCCATCGATCAAGTGTGTGAGGTGCGGGAGCTTGGGCATGGCGGCATTGTGATGTTGCCGCCTGACATGTGCCGCGACTTGTCGCCGCGCAATTGCATCGGCGCATGGGAACTTCACAAGCTACATACGCCCCCAAGTTAAACTCAAGGCGGTCTTTTTGGAGAGATTGATGATTCGTAGCGCGTGCCTGCGCCTAGCGCGGCAATGCCAAGCCCACCTGCGAAAGCTGTGGCAAGACGACAGTGATGTGTCGGTGAAGCGCGTGGGCGGCGCATTTTTGGGCGTGGGCCTGGTGATGGGCGCGCTCGTTGCAGGCTGCGGCGGCACCACCACGGTGGTATCGCAATTCAAGCCCAGCCGGGTGATTGTGTTCGGCGATGCCTTGAGCGATCTGGGCCAGGTGCAAGGCCGCCGCTACTCGGTCAACGACGGCACCACGAGCAACTGGACGGAGCAAGTGGCTGTGCAGTACGGGAGCACGGTTACGGCCGTGGCTTCTGGCGGGCTGAGCTACGCAGTGGGCAACGCGCGGATTCTCGCCAAACCCGATGCCGCAGGCAACGCGAGCACGCTGACTGTCAATGAGCAAGTCAGCCGCTTTTTGACAAGCGGCAGCTTCCAAGAAAACGACTTGGTGCTGATGACGGCCGGCACGGCCGACCTGATTGCGCTCTACCGCGCCACAGGCAACTCTGCGGCCACCACCAATGCCGCCGTCCAAGCCGGCCGCGACTACGCCGAGCTGATCAAGCGCGTGGTGGGCGCGGGCGCAAAACGCGTGCTGGTGCTGGGCGCCTACAACATTGGCCTCACGCCTTGGGGCCAGAGCACTGCCGACGCAGCCTACCTGAGTGCGATCAGCAAATCCTTTGACGAGCGCTTACTCGTGGAGATCGTGGGAATGGGTGCCAATGTGCTCTACCTGGACGGCCAAAATTACTTCTCTGGGATGTTCCTGGCTCCTGGGAGCTTCGGCCTTGCCAACAGCGTGACGCCCGCCTGCACATCGATCGACGCTGGCGCGGGCATCGGCACCGGGCTAGGCTTGGTGAGCTCTGCGCTATGCACGACGTCCACCCTGGCACCCGTGACCTCCACCGTGGAGATTACTGTTACGGTGAGTCCCTTCACTACAGCCACCGCGACAGTGAGCAACCCCGTGAGCTACAACTTGCTCGTGTTCGCCGACGGCGTGTACCTCACACCTGCAGCCCAGCTCACTTTCGGCAACTACGCCTACAGCCGCTTGGCCAGCCGCTGGTAAGTGCGCGTTCGAGCCATTAAGAAAAAAGGCCGCTTCCGCGGCCTTTTTTCTTGCTAGGGATGCTCTGCGCAAACGCTCAGAACTTCGTGCCAATGCCTACAGACAAGGCCGTGGGATTGACTTTCACGTCAATCGTTTGGCCGGTGGACAAAGTGCCACGGGTCTCAAGCGGCGTGTAAGTGGCGCTCACATCCACGAACCACTTGGCGTTCACCGAGAAGTTCAGGCCCAGCTGCAAAGCGGGCACGAGCTTGTCTTTGAAAGTCACGGTCGTGGGGTTGGCCTTCGAGCCGCCTGTTGCTGCCGTCAAAGCCAGCGTGCTGGTTTCGTCGTAGAACATGGCATACGTTGCGCCGAGCCCCAGGTAAGGCCGAAACGACGCGTTTGCCGCGCCAAAACGGTACTGCACAACCGCTGTCGCTGGCAGGGCCTTCGTGTCAGCCACTTTGCCAACACCCGCCAAAAAGCTGCCTGCGCCATTGATGGTGTGCTTGAACGGCAGCGCCAAGGGCACATCAATGGCGATGTTGTCGCTGAGCATGTAAGTGATGCCGCCTGAGACGCTGCTGGCGCTTTGCACATCCACTTCCGTGCCCTTGGGGGCCAAGGTGAGGTTGCCGCTGGAAACAGACGGGGAAATTTGCGTGGCACCTGCGCGCCAAAGGATGGTGCCTTTGGTTTGCGCGAAAGCGCCTGTACAGGCCGCTGCGGCGGCCAAGGCCACGAGGGCCGTGCGTGCGAAGAAATGTGAGTTCATGGTGTGTGTCTCCTGGATTTCTTTGCAGCGCATCACAGCCAGCCCGCTTTGGCCATTTGCACGGCCGCGAATTGGTAGAACAAGCGGTGGCCCAGGGGTGAGGGATGCACGTCGTCGGCAAACGCGAATTTGCTCACGTCTTCAGCGATCACGCTGGCTGGGGTGCAGACCAGGGAGGCGCCACCCAGCGGGTTCTTGGCGGGATTGATGTCGCAGGCACGTTTACTGGCATTCGAAATGCCGTACTGCGCAGGGTTTTGGAACTGGTCGGTGGACTGCGTATACGCATCGCCGACCACCACGCCTGCCGTGCCAGCCAGGCCGGCTGTGAGCTGCTGGTTGAAGGTGCTGGCCATTTGCGCGGCCAATCCTGCGGTGCCTGCGCCTTGCTCGACGCCAAAGGGCGTGGCAGCAAGATTGGGCAAATTCAGCACGAGCACGTATTTCGCGCCCTTGCCCACGATCTGGGTCTTGATGTAGGCCGCGAGTTCTGCGCCCGCCTTGCCCATCTCGGTGACAGCGGCGGTAGCAGCCTGCTGCTGCGCCGTGGCTGCTGGCACGCCTGAGCGGATCAAAGCCTCAGTTGTGGGCGCAACAGTTGCCAGATTCATGAATACATCGTTGCCACCGGCCAGCACCGTGACCAGCTCGGTGCCCCGAAAGACGCCGCCGTTGCGTGCCAAATGGGTGTTGATCTGGGTCACCAGGGGCACGGTGAGCTGGCCCACGATGCCACCCGCAGAATCGGGTAAGAAGGCATTCGCCGGGCCAACTGGGTTGGTCACGCGCGAGCCGCCCTGGGCGTAGTTGGTGCAAGCGGTGTTGTTCGCCACTGCCACTGGCGCACCGAAAGGTGCGCGGCTGTTGAGGCCGGTTTGCGCAGCGCAGGGCGCGCTCGTGCCGATGGCTGAGGCCACAAAATCCAGCCAAATCGGCGTGGGTTGCGCGGCGTTGCCGCTGTTGATCGTGTAGCGGCCACCCCGCAGCGCGGCCACCGTGCCTACGGCGTACGCGCCAGGATCGCTCAAGCTGTCGCCAAAGCTCACCAATCCACTGAATTGCAATTTGGAATTGCTCACGTCGGCCGAGGCACCACCGCCGCAGCCCGACACCATCACGGCCGCCGCCAGCGCGCAGGCTGATGCGGCAAACCATCGTTTACTCATAGGGAATCGCATGCTTCGTCTCCTTCATTGAACTGCGAGAAGGCGAACGATAGCGCAGATTCGCAGCCGGTACCCTGAGTGGCTGCGCATGCTTCGCACGTCAACCGCGCATGCTGCATTAAAGCAGCAACGCCCAGCTCTCACGACACAAGACCAGGCCACGAGAGACAGCAAGTTTCCATGGTGGGCCCAAGTGGGGGCCAGTGACCGAGACGCGGTCTGTCAGGTGTGGCTCAGAGCACCACACAGGTTTAAACTGCCTCGCACCATGTGGCCCACCCATTCCTCCACGCTTGATTTGCCGCAGGGCAGCATGCGCTACCGCAGTTTTGGCGAGCGAACGCACGGCTCATTGCCGCTTGTGCTGCTGCACGGTTTTCCGCAAACGCATGCGATGTGGCAGCCACTGGCGCAGGCTTTGGGTGAACGGTTTTTCTGCATTGCACCGGATTTGCGCGGCTACGGCGACTCATTCAAGCCCGAAGATGCACCAGGCCACGCGCAGATGAGCAAACGAGTGATGGCGCAAGATGTGGTGGATCTTGCGGCTGCGCTTGGTTTTGGGCGATTCTTGCTCTGCGGCCATGATCGCGGGGCCCGCGTGGCGCATCGGCTGGCCCTCGATCACGCAAGCCGCGTGCAAAAACTCTGCGTGATCGACATCGCACCCACGCTCGACATGTATGCCCGCACCGACATGGCCTTTGCGCGGGCCTACTACCACTGGTTCCACCTGATCCAGCCTGCGCCCTTGCCCGAGATGATGATCGCTGGCAACTCGGCGGCCTATCTGCGCACCAAGCTGGGCGGCTGGGGTGGCTCTGGCATCGGCTTCATTGGCACCGAAGCCTTGGCCGAATACGAGCGCTGCTTCACCCACGAGACCATCCACTGCATGTGCGAAGACTACCGAGCAAGCGCTGGCATCGATCTCACGCACGACCGTGAGGGCCGCGAAGCTGGGCACAAGATCGCCTGCCCCACCCAAGTGATTTGGGGCGAGCGCGGCATCGTGCACCGCATGTTTGACGCGCCTGCCTTGTGGCAAGCGCAGTGCAGCGTTACCGTGCGCGGCCAAGCGCTTCCCACCGGCCACTTTGTGCCCGAAGAAGCGCCCGAGGAAACCGCACAAGCCTTGATTGAGTTTTTTTCAGACTGATCGCCCCCATGCTGCACCGCCTCGATGCCATTTACCCCGTGCGCTACACCGCCCTTGGCCTCTGCGTTTTTTTGACACTGCTCGGGCTTTTCAGCATGGCGGCCTTCGGTGTGGGCTTGCTGTGGACGCTGCTCTTTTTGGCGCTCTCGATCCTGGGCGTGGCCGACATGCGCCAAACCAAGAAGGCCGTGCTGCGCAACTACCCCGTAATCGGCCACTTTCGCTACTTGCTTGAATTCGTGCGGCCCGAGATTCGGCAGTATTTTCTGGAAAGCGACACCGAGGCCGCGCCTTTTTCGCGGGCGCAGCGCTCGCTCGTGTACCAGCGCGCCAAAGGCGAAAGCGATAAACGGCCTTTTGGCACGCAGCTCGATGTGGGCAAGGAAGGCTATGAGTGGATCAACCACAGCATGGCCCCGAGCCATCTGGCAAGCCACGATTTTCGGGTGACGATTGGCGCAGAGCGGGCGCAGCCTTATGAAGCCAGCATCTTCAACATCTCTGCCATGAGCTTTGGCGCGCTGAGTGCGAACGCGATCCTTGCGCTGAACCAAGGTGCGAAGCGCGGCGGCTTTGCGCACGACACGGGCGAGGGCAGCATCAGCAAATACCACCGCCAGCACGGCGGCGATCTGATTTGGGAAATCGGCTCGGGCTACTTTGGCTGCCGCAACGACGACGGGTCATTCAGCGAAGCGCGCTTTGTGGAAAACGCTTGCGATCCGCAGGTCAAACTGATCGAAATCAAGCTGAGCCAGGGTGCCAAGCCTGGGCACGGCGGGGTGTTGCCAGCAGCCAAGATCACGCCCGAAATCGCCGCTGCGCGCGGCGTACCGATGGGGCAAGACTGCGTATCACCCGCATCGCACAGCGCGTTTTCCACGCCCTTGGAGTTGCTGCAATTTGTGGACAAGCTGCGCAATCTCGCCGGCGGCAAACCTACCGGAATCAAGCTTTGCATCGGCCACCCCTGGGAGTGGTTTGCGATTGTGAAAGCCATGCTGCAAAGCGGCATCACGCCAGACTTCATCGTGGTGGACGGCGCAGAAGGCGGCACGGGCGCTGCGCCCTTGGAGTTCACCGATCACGTGGGCGCGCCGCTGCAAGAAGGCTTGATCCTGATCCACAACACCCTGGTAGGGGTGGGCTTGCGCAGCAAAATCAAACTCGGCTGCGCTGGCAAAGTGGTGAGTGCCTTTGACATCGCGCGCATGCTGGCCATCGGCGCAGACTGGTGCAACAGCGCGCGCGGCTTCATGTTTGCGCTGGGCTGCATCCAGGCGCAGACCTGCCACACCGGCCACTGCCCCACGGGCGTGACCACGCAAGACCCGCAGCGCCAAAAAGCCATCGTGGTGCCCGATAAGGCCGAGCGGGTG
>JAAFHN010000001.1:0-4347 GCA_013298415.1 Comamonadaceae bacterium | reverse complement strand
GTGGAGCTTTCACCAACTCACGCTCAAAGCCCTGCAAGAAATCGTGCAGGCGGCGGGCTTGCACCATCCGCGAGAAATCCGCGCGCACCACATCGTGCGCCGAGCCGATGACGGCCAAGTGCGGCTCTTGTCAACCACCTTGCCCAACGTGGCACCCGGTGCTTTGCTCGATGAGTCGCGCCTCTTGGAGCAGCACCCGGTCTACAAGTTTTACTGGCCCGCAGCGAGCGCGGAGAGCTTTGCGTTGCGGGGGCCGGATTTGCCTTTGTAGGCTAAGCAGCGCGGCGGCGCTCAGCGGTTTGCTTGCCGCGCAAGCGCCAATCGCTCATCCAACACCGCGCCGTAAAACTCGCTGGACACCACGCCAATCAGCGGCTCGGCCACCGGCTTGCCGCTGGCGTTCAAAAACAGCACAGTGGGCGTGGTGCGCACGCCGAAATCCGTGGACTGGATGCGTGCAGCCAGGTTGTTGCCTGAAAAGCCGATCACCGGGGCATTGCGGTCGATCGAGAGCTGCCAGGCATTGATGCGGCCTTCGGCGCTCATCGGCACCAAGTAGCTGCGGCGCACGAATTCACAAAACGGGCAGCCGCGAATGCTGGCTAAAAGCACAAAAGGCTTGGCCGGTGAGCCATCGGCATAGGCTGCGCGCATGTCCATCACTTCTCGCAGCGGGGTTTCTCGTGCGAGGCCCATGCCCGGCAGGGCGGCAACGGGCAGGCCGAACGCGGCCATCAGCATGTGGCGGCGGGCTACAGGCGGCAGCGGGGCAGGGCGTGCGAAATCGGGCATGGAAGGCCAATATTGTGGCCGTGAGAGGCGATTTTTGCCGGATTTGTGAGCTTTTATCTGCTCTGTCCATGAACTTGCTATATCTGATGCTACTTGTTTGATAGCGCCACGTGGGGCACCAAACCCGCCCGCTGTGGGTTCAAATCCTGGTTGTTGATGTTTTGATTGCTTGAAGTTCATGGCCGCACCCAAAAACCTTTTCGCCTGCACTGAATGCGGCGGCACCTCTCCCAAATGGCAGGGCAAGTGCCCGCACTGCGGCGCGTGGAATACGCTGCTCGAGCAGGCTGCCGCTGAAGCAGCCCAAAGCGGCGGCAAAAACAGGCTCTCCGGCTTTTCGGCCCTGACCGCAACGAGCAAAGTGCAGGCGCTCTCAGACATCCAAGCGCAAGACGTGGACCGCGCGCCCACGGGCATCGACGAGCTGGATCGCGTGCTCGGCGGTGGCTGGGTGGCAGGCGCGGTGGTGCTGATCGGCGGCGACCCAGGCATTGGCAAAAGCACGCTGCTGCTGCAAGCGCTCGATGCCACATCGCGGCTTGCCAGCGCGCTCTACATCACCGGCGAGGAAAGCGCCGCCCAAGTGGCTCTTCGCGCCCGGCGGCTCGGTTTGGAGGGCAGCACGCTGCAAGTGGCAGCCGAGATTCAGCTTGAAAAAATCATCGCGCACATCGAGGCCACGCGGCCTGCGGTGGCGGTGGTGGATTCGATCCAAACGCTTTATTCCGACCAGCTGTCGAGTGCTCCCGGCAGCGTGGCCCAGGTGCGCGAATGCGCGGCTGCCCTCACGCGGCTTGCCAAAGCCAGCGGCACCACCATCGTTCTCGTGGGCCACGTGACAAAAGAGGGCAGCTTGGCCGGGCCGCGCGTGCTGGAGCACATCGTGGACACGGTGCTCTACTTCGAAGGCGACACGCATTCGAGCTTTCGCTTGGTGCGGGCCTTCAAAAACCGCTTCGGCGCGGTCAACGAAATCGGCGTTTTTGCCATGACCGAACGCGGCTTAAAGGGCGTGAGCAACCCCAGCGCCATCTTCCTAAGCCACCACGCTCAGCCGGTGAGCGGCTCTTGCGTGCTCGTCACGCTTGAAGGTACGCGGCCCATGCTGGTGGAAATTCAAGCGCTGGTGGACAGCGGCGGCCCCAGCCCACGCCGATTGAGCGTGGGCCTGGAGCGAGATCGGCTCGCGCTCTTGCTGGCCGTGCTGCACCGCCATGCCCAGGTGGCTACCGGAGACCAAGACGTGTTTGTGAACGCTGTGGGCGGCGTGCGCATCACCGAGCCTGCTGCCGATCTCGCCGTGATGCTGGCCATCCAAAGCAGCTTGCGCAACAAGCCCCTGCCCAAAGGCTTCATCGCCTTTGGCGAAGTGGGCCTGGCAGGCGAAGTGCGCCCCGCCACACGCGGCTTGGATCGCTTGAAAGAAGCCGCCAAGCTCGGCTTTTCGCTCGCCATCGTGCCCAAAGCCAATGCGCCAAAGCGGGCCGACAAATCCCTAGAAGGCATCGAGATCCACGCCGTGGAGCGGATCGAAGAGGCGATGGATTTGGTGAAGGGGTTTTAGTGTCATGTCACGCCTGAAACGCCGCTACTTCGCTGTGCCCAGCACCGAAAACGCTGCGGGCCACACAAATTCGGCGGCGGCGACGGGCTTGCCGATGGGGGCTGCGGCTTGGCCCTTTTGCACGGCGGCTAAGTCTTCTGGGTTCGGGGCTTGTTGCATGAGCCAGTAGTCGAATGCGCGGCGGGCTATTGGGGCGGCGTGGTCGGCGCCGAAGCCTGCGTTTTCCACCACCACCGCAATGGCGATTCTGGGTTTGTCGGCTGGGGCGTAGGCCATGTAGAGGGCGTGGTCACGCTGGTGCTCTTCAAGCTTGCGGGAGTCGTAGCGGTCTTTTTGGCCGATGGTCACGGCCTGCGCGGTGCCGGTTTTGCCGCCGCTTTGGTAGCCAGCGCCTGCGAACACGCGGGCGGAAGTGCCTTCAATCGTCACGCCCACCATGCCGCGCTTAACGACCTCCACATGCTCGGGGTTAAAGCCCAGATTCACGGCGGGCTCGGGCGGCACATCGATACGCTTGCGGGTCACGCTGTCTTGTGTGGCCACCACCAAGCGCGGTCGAAAGCGTTGACCGCCCGACACGAGTGAGGCGGTGGCGCTCGCCAATTGCAGCATCGTGAAGTTGTTGTAGCCCTGGCCAATGCCCAGAGATATCGTTTCGCCCGCGTACCATTTTTTCTGCTCAGGCCGCTTGTAGGCGTTGCGCTTCCAGGCCTGGCTGGGCAACACGCCGCGCACTTCGCCGCCGATGTCGATGCCCGTGATTTGCCCAAAGCCGAGCGGCTTCATGAAATCGTGCATCGCGTCCACGCCGAGGTCGTTGGCCAGCGAGTAGTAGTAGGTGTTGCTGGATTTCACGATGCTGCGGTACATGTCCACAGCGCCCAAGCCCGAGTCGCCGTGGCTGCGAAAACGATGGTCGCCAAACATGTAGTAGCCGGGGTCGTTGGTCACCGTGTCAGGTTTGCGCTTGCCGGATTGCAGCGCTGCCATGGCCATGAAGGGCTTGTAGGTGCTGCCGGGCGGGTAGGTGCCGCGCAGGGCTCGGTTGAGCAGGGGCTTTTCAACAGATTCGTTCAGCAAAGCCCAGTTTTCCACGTCGATGCCGTCCACAAACAAGTTGGGATCGAAGGTGGGCTTGCTCACAAAGGCCAGCACTTCGCCGTTGCTCGGGTCAATGGCCACCAGCGCGCCCCGGCGGTCGCCAAACATGTCTTCGATCAGCTTTTGCAGCTTGATGTCGATGCTGAGCATCACCGTGTTGCCGGGAGTGGCCGGCGTGCTGGCGAGCTTGCGCACGGCCTTGCCGCCGGCCGAGGTTTCCACTTCTTCCACGCCGGTTGTACCGTGGAGTTGCTTCTCAAAGCTTTGCTCCACGCCCAGCTTGCCGATGTATTCCGTGCCTCGGTAGTTGGCTTCGTCTTCGCCGTCTTCGATCCGGGTTTTTTCCGCTGGGTTGATGCGGCCGATGTAGCCGATCACATGGCTGGCCAGTTCGCCGTGCGGGTAGTTGCGAAAAAGGCGGGCCTTGATGTCCACACCCGGAAAGCGAAAGCGCTGCGCGGCAAAGCGGGCCACTTCCTCGTCGCTCAAGCGCGTGCGAATCGGCAGGCTCTCGAAGCTTTTGGTTTCTTCCAGGAGCTTTTTGAAGCGGCGGCGGTCGCGCGGCTGAATGTCCACCACGGTTGCCAGCTCATCGATCAGCGCATCCAAATCGCGCGATTTGCTGGCGGTGATTTCCAGTGTGTAGGCTGAGTAATTGGTGGCGAGCACGATGCCGTTGCGGTCCAAAATCAAGCCGCGATTGGGCACGATGGGCACCACGGCCGTGCGGTTGCTCTCGGCTTGCTCGGCGTAGTTTTCATGGCGCAGCACTTGCAGCACCACCAGCCGCGCAATCAGAAGCGAAAAGCAGGCCAACACGAACAGCGCTGCCACCACCAGCCGCCAGCGAAAGCGGCCAGATTCGGCTTCGAAGTTGCGAAGTTCGGTCA
>JAAFHN010000343.1 GCA_013298415.1 Comamonadaceae bacterium | reverse complement strand
GGCGGGCGGTTTCCCCCTGGAGTTTCCCGTGACGAGCCTTGGCGAAACGCTGATGCGGCCGACAACCATGCTCTACCGCAACTTGGCCAGCATGGATGTGGAGGAAAGCATTCGCGCCAATCCGCTGGATGGTGTGGTGCTGCTCATGGGCTGCGACAAAACCACGCCTGCGCTGATGATGGGCGCGGCCAGCGTGGATTTGCCCACGATTGGCGTGAGCGGCGGGCCGATGCTGAACGGCAAGTGGCGCGGCAAAGAACTCGGCAGCGGCACGGGTGTTTGGCAAATGAGCGAGCAGGTGCGCGCAGGCACGCTGAAACTGCAAGAGTTTTTTGAAGCCGAGAGCTGCATGCACCGCAGCCACGGCCATTGCATGACCATGGGCACCGCCAGCACCATGGCCAGCATGGTGGAAGCCATCGGCCTGGGCCTGCCCGGCAACGCGGCCTACCCCGCAGTTGACGGCCACCGCAATGTGCTCGCGCGCATGGCAGGCCGCAGGGTGGTGGACATGGTGCACGAGGATTTGCTGCTCTCCAAACTGCTCACGCGCGAGGCGTTTGAGAACGCGATCAAAGCGCTGGCAGCCATTGGCGGCAGCACGAATGCGGTGGTGCATTTGCTTGCGATTGCCAGACGAATTGGCGTAGAGCTCGAATTGGCGGATTTCGACCGCCTCGCATCCGATTTGCCCTGCTTGGTGAACCTGCAACCCAGCGGCAAATACCTGATGGAAGATTTTTGCTACGCGGGCGGGCTGCCCGTGGTGATGAAGGAAATTGCAGCACACCTGCACACCAGCCAGATCACGGCGAACGGCCGCACTGTGGGCGAAAACGTGGCGAATGCAGAGAACTTCAACACCGATGTGATCATGCCGCTCGCCACACCGTTCAAAGACAAAGCGGGCATTTGCGTGCTGAAGGGCAACCTCGCGCCGCGCGGTGCAGTGATCAAGCCAAGCGCGGCCACGCCAGCGCTGTTGAAACACACCGGCCGCGCAGTGGTGTTTGAAAGCTCTGACGATTTCCACAAACGCATCGACGACGAGGCTTTGGATGTGGACGAGCACTGCATCTTGGTGCTGAAAAACTGCGGCCCCAAAGGCTACCCCGGCATGGCTGAGGTGGGCAACATGCCGCTGCCGCCCAAGGTGCTGCGAAAAGGCATCACCGACATGGTGCGCATTTCAGACGCACGCATGAGCGGCACGGCATACGGCACGGTGGTGCTGCACACCGCGCCCGAAGCGGCGGCGGGCGGGCCGCTGGCCGTGGTGCAAAACGGTGACTTGATCACGCTCGATGTGGCCAAGCGCAGCCTGCACCTGCACCTGAGCGACGAAGAACTCGCCGCGAGATTGGCGAAGTGGAAGGCTCCCGAGCCTCCGTTGAGTTCCGGCTACTGGAAGCTCTACATCGACCACGTGAACCAAGCCGATGAAGGCGCCGACTTGGACTTCCTGGTCGGCAAACGTGGCAGCTTTGTGCCTAAAGACAACCACTAGAAATCCGGGAGCGGGGGAGTAACGCGAAAGGCGCAGAAAGCCCGCGAATAACGCGAAAAGAAAGAAAAACTGAATGAAATCGGTTCTCTGTCCAGGTACTTTCAATATGTATTGCTATGAATAATGAAGCGGCTTTTGCTTACCAGCCCTCAATCATTTCAAGGCTGTTTTTTCGTGCTTTTCGCGTGTTTTCCGTGCTTTTCGCGTTACTTCCCCTTCACTCACGATGAGCGCGCAAGACTTTGACATTGTTGCCATTGGCGAAGGCATGGTGGAGTTCAACCAGACCGTGCAAGGCGAGCCCCGCTATTTGCAGGGATTCGGCGGCGACACGAGCAATGCAGTGATTGCTGCGGCGCGTGCAGGCGCTCGGGTGGCTTTTGTGAGTGCGGTGGGGGATGATGTGTTTGGCCAGGCGCTGCTGGATTTGTGGCGCGATGAAGGCGTGGATTGCTCGGGCGTGCAAACCCTTGCCGGCGCGCCAACGGGGCTCTACTTCGTCACACACGGGCCAAACGGACACGCCTTCAGCTATCGACGCACGGGCTCAGCCGCGGCCACGTTCGCGCTGAACGACGCGCAGCGCAGCGTGATTGCGCGCAGCAGATGGTTGCACTTGTCAGGCATCTCGCTCGCCATTTCTGCCTCAGCCCGTGTGGCCTGCGCAGAGGCTCTGCGGGTTGCCAAGACCGCAGGCGCGCAGATCAGCTTTGATTCGAACTTGCGCCTCAAGCTCTGGCGCTTGGCGGAGGCGCGTGAGCACATGCTGCCGCTGCTCGCGCAGTGCGACTTGTTTCTGCCCAGTCTGGATGACATCGCTGCCTTGAGCGGCCTCAGCGCTCCCCCGGCCCTGCTCAACTGGAGCCATGAGCTCGGCGCAACGCAAGTGGTGCTCAAGCTCGGCGCAAGGGGCTGCATCCTCAGCGACTCTGCCACCGGAAGACAACACCTCATCTCGCCGCTGCCAGTGCGCGCCATCGATGCCACCGGCGCAGGTGATTGCTTCGCTGGCAACTTGCTGGCTCGGCTCGCCTCAGGCGATGCCTTGCTCGATGCCGCCCGCTATGCAAACGCCGCCGCATCTCTAGCCGTGCAGGGCCACGGCGCAGTCGCTCCAATGCCTCGGCGTTCTGAGGTGCTGGAGCAGTTTCACAGGAGATCAGGAGATCAAGAATGAGAAGAAAAAGAATAGCTTTTCGGCCAGCAACTGCCACCGCAGTTCATCAAAAATTTCTTCTCCCTTCCTTGTCTCCTGATCTCCTGTAAAACTGCTCCCCCCCAAAGCCGCCCATGAAGATCACCCACCTCACCACCATCCGACTCGGCGAGTTTCCCAACCTCATTTGGGTGCAGGTTCACACCGATGAGGGCATCACTGGCCTGGGCGAAACCTTCTTCGGGGCTGCGTCCGTTGAGGCCTACATTCACGAGCAAGCGGCGCCGCGCTTGTTCGGGAAAGACGCCCTGCAAATCGAGGCGCGCAACCGCGATTTGCTGGGCTACTTGGGCTGGCGCGGCTCAGGCGTAGAAACACGCGGCAACTCAGCGATTGACATTGCGCTGTGGGACATTTTTGGCAAGGCCGCCAATATGCCGGTGCGGGTGGCGCTCGGGGGCGAGAGCCGCAGCAGCATCCGCGTCTACAACACCTGCGCGGGCTACCAATATGTGCGCGGCGCAAACGCCCAGCACACGAGCAATTGGGGTCTCGGCAACGCGGCGGGGCCGTATGAAGATTTGCAAGGTTTTTTGCACCATGCGGACGAGCTGGCCTTGAGCCTGAAAGAGCAGGGCATCACCGCGATGAAGATTTGGCCGTTTGACGAAGCGGCGGAACTCAGCGACGGCCAATACATCTCGCCTCAGCGGCTGCGTACCGCGCTCGTGCCGTTTGAAAAAATCCGCAAAGCGGTGGGCGACGAGATGGACATCATGGTCGAGTTCCACAGCCTGTGGCGCCTGCCGATGGCCAAGCGGATCGCCCAAGCCCTGCAACCCTTCAACACCTTCTGGCACGAAGACGCGATCCGCATGGACAGCCTTGATCTGCTCAAGAGCTACGCCACCGATTGCAAGGCGCTCATCTGCGCGAGCGAAACCCTGGCCTACAAATGGGGCTTCAAAGACTACCTGCAAACCGGCGTGGCGGGCGTGGTGATGCTGGATTTGAGCTGGTGCGGCGGCCTTACTGAAGCCCGGAAAATCGCCGCGATGGCCGATGCCTACCAGCTCCCCGTCGCCCCCCACGATTGCACCGGCCCCGTGGTGTGGGCAGCGAGTGCCCAGCTAAGCCTCCACGCCCCCAATGCCCTCATCCAAGAAAGCGTGAGAGCCTTCTACAGCGGCTGGTACAAAGA
>JAAFHN010000448.1 GCA_013298415.1 Comamonadaceae bacterium | reverse complement strand
CCATCCCGCGCCTCTACAAAGAAGCCCGCCCCGGCTCGGATTACGCGTTCAGCCTGAATTTACTCAAGAAGTTCAATGCCCTGTTCCCGAACGTGCCCACCAAGAGCGGCATCATGGTCGGCCTGGGCGAAACCGACGAAGAAATCCTGACCACCATGCGCGACATGCGTGAGCACCAGATCGACATGCTCACCATCGGCCAGTACCTGGCCCCCAGCATGAGCCACCTCCCCGTGCGCCGCTATGTGCACCCCGACACCTTCAAAATGTTCGAGGCCGAGGCCTACAAAATGGGCTTTTCGCATGCCGCCGTAGGCGCGATGGTGCGCAGCAGCTACCACGCGGATCAGCAAGCCCACGCAGCCGGCGTGGCTTGATTCCACGCCCAGAGCGTCCCTGTCGTCCTTGGTTTTGGCGCGACTTGGGCGATCAGCCCATGCAGGGCGCGCATAGTTGGGATACTTGAAATATACGGGTTTACCCTAAACTTCTGGGCATCGCAACTTCGCACGGCTTTTGAAACCCCGTGCACCCGCCATGTTCCAAGCCTTCCTTCGCCTCTTTGGTCTGCAATCTGCTCCTACTGCCTCTGCCAAAAGCAATCTGCGCCGCAGCCCGGCCCGCAAATTGATGGAAGCGGCGCAGACCCGCAGCTCGCACGATGCCAAGGAAGCACAGGATTTGCGGCGCGCGGCGGTGGCGCAATTGAGCGTCGTTCGTTAGGCCAGCCTGGGCTTACACAGGTCTTTCTGCGCTTTGCAGGCAGGCCGCTCCGGCAGGGCTTTTGCTTCTTTCCTCCGGAAGGGTTGTCGGTGTCGGGTCTCGCCCCGACGGGCGATCTACTTTTTGTCCGGCGACAAAAAAGTAGCCAAAAAACGCCGCCCCGCTGCGCGCCTTGTCCTGCGGTACTCGCTTTTGGCGGGGTCTGCGCAAACTCGCTCGCTTGCGCTCCCTCAAACAGTGCGCAGCCCTGATCCGCCAAAAGCTCCGTTCCTCGGGGCGCCCAGAGGGGCCCTCCGTTGTTTCGCAGCCTTGCTTCGCTCGCTGCGCGGAACAGCCGACGGCTCGGCGCTTGGCGTGGTCACGTTGAGTCGTCGTGATAACATGTCATAACATTGAACGAGTTTTGACATGCTTGCCTCGGCCATCCCCAACACCACGCCATTCACCACACGCCAGTTCATGGCGGGCAATTCGCCTGCGGTGCGCATTCCCGTAAGCATGGCTTTTCCGCCGAAAACGGAGCTGGTGGTGGTGCGCGAGGGGGATCGGCTGATCGTGGAGCCTAAGGAAAAGCGGCTGGGGGAGCTGCCCGCGCTGCTGCATGCTTTGGGCGGCAGCTTTGTGGGCGAGCGCCCCGAATTTGAGGGCACCGAGCGGAACTGGTCGTGATGAAGCTGCTGCTCGACACCAACATCTGCATCTACCTCATCAAAAAGCACCCGCCAGGCATCGCGGAGCGCTTTGCGCAGTACCGAAAAGGTGAAGTTGGCATCAGCTCGATCACTTGGGCCGAGCTGTGCTGCGGCATCTCAAAAGACGGCGATGACGCAGTCGAGCGGCTTCTTGCACTGCTAGCGGTATCGCCCTTCGGTATCCCCGAAGGGCGCTGGTATGGCAACTTGACCGCCCAACTGCCTGACCGCAAAGCCAACCTCGATCGCATGATCGCCGCCCACGCACTCTCGCTCGATGCCACGCTGGTTACCAACAACGAAGCCGATTTCGAGGTCTACCGGCCCTTTGGCTTGCGGGTAGAAAACTGGATCAGCGGGCCGGGGAAGCAATAGCCGTGCGACTGCCCCAGCCACCAGCCACCAGCCACCAGCCACCAGCCACCAGTCACCAGTCACCAGTCACAGAATCGGGCGCAGGCCGCAAGCAACTGCGGTTAGCCATCGAATCAGGCGGCGCTGCGTCTGCCCAAAGCGAGGATGGACAGCCCAGCCACGATGAAGGTGAGGCCTGCGCCGATGTTCAGGCCTGCTACCGCTTTCGGGCGGCGCTGCAACCACGCAGACAGCTGGGCTGCGAAGCAGGCAAGCAAGGCGAAGATGATGGCGGTGAGCACCGCAAAGATCGCGCCGTAGACCAGCATCTGCGCTGGCACGGAGCCGCGCGCGGGGCTTGTGAACTGCGGGATGAAGGCCACCACGAAAAGCCCGGGTTTGGGATTCAACACGTTTGAAAGCAAGCCAGTGGCAAACACCCTGCCAAGGGACTGCCGCTGCGCCGGCAAAAACGACACGAGATCGCGTGCGCTGATGGCCTTGTAGCCCAGCCAGATGAGGTAGCCCGCGCCCACGGCTTTCACCACCCAAAACGCCAGCGGCGAGGTTTGCAACAAGAGCGCCAGCCCAAGCGCCGCCGCCACGCTGTGGCACATGATGCCCAAGCCCGCGCCGAGCGACGACAGCGCGCCCGCCAGCCGCCCCTGGCTCAGGCCACGGCTGATGGCCAAGATGTTGTCAGGCCCGGGCGAGGCCACGACCAGCAGCACTGCGGCGAGGTAGGCGACGAGGGTTTCGGTTGGGAACATGGTCAGTTAGCGCGGCTTGTTGGGCTTGTTGGGGTTGTTGGGCGGGCAGAGGTCGAGCTGCTGCTCATCCAGTTTATTCCTGAATTCATAGCAACAAATGTCGAAAACATCTGGACAGGGCTCATAAAACACCGAAAGAATGCCGCCGCTAGTGCGCAAGACACCACGTCAGCGCATCTTCGAGCCGGTCATCGCCCCAGAACACTTCACCGCCCACCACAAAGCTGGGTGAGCCGAACACGCCGAGGTCTCGGGCTTCGTCGGTTCTCGCTTTGTAGAGCGCCTGCACATCCTCGCTGGCGGCTTTGGCGATGCAGGCTTGCGCGTCTTTTCCGAGGCTGAGGAGGATCTCGCGCAGGGTGTCTGGCGCGCCGGGATCGCGCTTTTGCAAAAACCAAGCTTCGTAGGCTGCTCGGGTGAAAGCTTGGCACCAGCCTTCCATCGAGGCCAGCGTGGCCACGTGGTTTGCGGCCTGCTCCGGGTCGATGGGGTATTGGGGATGGCCCTGAAATGGGATGTTGAAGCGCTCGGCCCGGCGCTCGATGTC
>JAAFHN010000607.1 GCA_013298415.1 Comamonadaceae bacterium | reverse complement strand
AAAATCGCGCCAAACACCGCCAAAAAGAGGCTCAGCGACAGTGTGCCGATGTACATGCGCTTCAAGCCGGTGCGGGCCAGCGCTCGCTCTTGGTATTCGCGGTTGGCTTCTTGCACGGCCAGCGCATCGGTGGACAGCTGGGCCGGCAAGGGCAACACGGCTTGCAAGAAGCGCCGATCCGATGGCGTGAGCCCGAGCGCCAAGCCATCGGGCACAGCCACCAGCACCCGCACGCGCGGCGGCTGCGCCGCGCCCGGCTGCGCCTGAAGCGGCGGCGCATCGCCTGGCTCCGCGTTCACCGAGCCAGGATCATCTAGGCCATCCAGCTGCGTTGCGCTGCGCTGAGCAACGGCTTGGCGCATGAGCGCCAAACTCGGCCGATCGAAGCTGAGCGCAAACCGCGCGCCGCCCGCATGCTGCAAAAGCTGCTGCTGGCCATTCCAAAGCGACACATCTTGTGCGCCGAGTTGCTCGCGCAAGCGCTCTAAGCCGCTCAAGTTTTGCGGCCAATCGGCGGTGGCCGCAGCGCCGCGCACCCGATTTGCCGCTTCGGCAGCCAGCGCATCCAGCGAACTGCGGCCCAGATTCAGGCCAGCGCCCAAGGCCCGCTCCACCCGCACATCAAACCAAGCCTCGATGCTGCGGGAGACGAACTGGTAGGAAACGGCGTAAATCAACACGCCCGGCAAAAATCCCACCAGGGCAAAGATCAGCGCAATCTTCACCAGCAGCTGGCTGCCGAATTTGCGGCGCTTGACCCGCAGCGCCAATCGCAAGGCCACCCAGGCGATCACAACCAGCAAGCCCGCTGCCAGCACCGAGTTCACCACCAGCAAGCGCGCGTACTGCCGTTCGTAAAGGGCTTGGTTGTGGGTGGCTTGGGTGAGCAGCAGCACCAACACCGCGCCGATGGCGAGCAGTGCCACGCCGCCGAGCAGCAGTGTGGCGCGCACGCCCCGGGTCATGGATTCGGCCACCCGCTTGTCGTGGGCTGCGCGGGCTTCCACGGGTGCGAAATCGCGCAGACTCAACTCGGGGCCTTGTGGCTGCGGGCGTCGTTGTTGCGCCACGGCCTGCTCACTGATTCGCCCCGTAGCGCACGATGCTGCGGCTGGCTTGCATGTTCCACTCCGATTGCCCCACCACGCCCATTTGCAGCGGGCGCGGCAGCTGGGTGGTGTCGAGCCGAAAGCGGAAGGTGAGCACGTTGCGGATGTCGTCGGCCCCCGCTCCCTCCGCAATTTTCCAGCGGGCGATCCGCGACATCGCGGCCAGCGCTTCGCCTTGGGTTTCAAAATTTTGCGTGAGCGCCGCTTCTTTGGAGCTCACCGTGAGCCGCCAGCGCCTGGCCAGCGGCTGAAACGCGAGCCGCCAGGTGCGGCTGGCCTGCGACATCTTCAAATCCGTCCAGTACCAGCGCTCGCGGGTGATGTCCACCTCGGCCACAAAGTAAATGGCGATGCCTTTGGCAAGCGCGTCTTCCACGGCGGGCGGCAGGGTCATCGGCATGCTGGCCCACAGGTAGAGCGCGTCGTCGATGCGATCCACACGCAGGTTCATGATGTCAACACCCGCATGCGCAACACTTGGCTGCAGCGCAGCGATGGCGCTCAGGCCCAAGGCCGCTCGCGACACCCGCGCCAAAGCAGCGCGGCGGCTCAGGCCATCAGCCGCTGCGTTTTTGGAAGCGCGCAAAGAAGAATCCATCGTGATCGAGCGGCAATTGCCAAGGGTTGCCAGGCGTTGCATTTTCGATGAAAGCGCTGCCCTCTTCGGCATGCCGGGGCAAGAGTTGACCGGGAGCGGACATGCGCTTGGCATCGCTGTGGCGCAATTCAAACGCTTTGGCCTGGCCCTCGCCTTCCTCCAGAAACACCGAGCAGGTGCAATACACGAGCACGCCGCTGGGTTTGAGCAGCGGCCAAAGTGCGTTGAGGATCTGGGCTTGCAAGGCTGCGAGCTGGGCCACATCGCTTTCGCGGCGAATCCAGCGCACGTCGGGCTGGCGGCGCACGATGCCGCTGGCTGAGCAAGGTGCATCGATCAAGATCGCATCAAAAGCCTCGCCATCCCACCAAGTTTGCGGCTGAGTCGCGTCGCCCGCTTTCAGCACCACACGCTCGCCTTGCAGCAAGCCCATGCGCTGCAAGTTCTCGGCGATGCGGGGCAGGCGCTTGGCGCTGGCGTCGAGCGCCGTGACATGCGCTTTGGGTGCCAGCTCCAGCAGATGCGCGGTTTTGCCACCGGGAGCTGCGCAGGCATCCAAGATGCGCAGC
>JAAFHN010000342.1 GCA_013298415.1 Comamonadaceae bacterium | reverse complement strand
GGCGGCTTCGACTGGGTGGCGCGCGACTACGCCGAAAAATTTGGCGCGATCTCACCCGTCACTGTGCTCTACCGCCCGCCGCGCCAAGCCTGGCTGCGCGACTTCATGCGGCAAAGCCGCCAGCGGCCCGGCATGCAGGCTGTGGCCACCGATTTGGGGGGCGTGAAGGCGATGCTCAAAGCGCTCAAAACCGGCGGCTGCGTGGGCCTTCTGCCGGACCAAGTGCCGCCTGCGGGCATGGGCGAGTGGCTGCCTTTTTTCGGCAAACCGGCCTACACGATGACGCTTGCCGCCCGGCTGATTGCGCAAACCCAGCCCACGGTGCTCTGGGTTTGGGGCGAACGGCTGCCCGCGGGGCGCGGCTTTGTGGTGCACGTGCGGTCATCGGCTTCGCGGGAATGCGCTGCTGATGCGCGCTTGGCCTTGCTGGGCGAGGAGCTGGAAGCCGTGATCCGAGAAGGCCCACAGCAATACATTTGGGGCTACAACCGCTACAAATCGCCGCGCGCTGAGGGTGCGAGCAGATGAGTGCGCTGGCGACCGCCCTCAGCCACCTTGGTGTGCTTTTCATGCGGGCTTGCGCGCGCATGCCGCTGCCGCTGGTGCGCGGCATCGGCGCGGCGCTGGGCGTGGCGCTGCACTTGGCTGTGCCCTCGCGCAAGCGCGTGGCCTTGGTGAACCTCAGTTTTTATCTTCATTCGCTTCCAAAACAAGAGCAACAAAGTAAACAAATACTAGGACAGTGCCGGGATATCTTCAAATATTTCGCTCAAGCCTGGCTGGATCGCGGCTGGCTGTGGCACGCCAGCACTGAAACGCTTGCCAAACGACTTCGGATCGTGGGCGACGAAGCGGGTTTGGCGCTCTTGCGCAGCGATCGGCCGCTGGTGATGTTTGCCCCGCACTTTGTGGGCTTGGATGCCGGCTGGACGGCGCTCACTTGCCCGCAGGTGAACCCAAGCCCGCGCACTTGGGCCACGATCTACACCGATCAATCCAACAAAGTGGTCGATGCGTGGATCTTCGAGGGCCGCCAACGCTTTGCACGCGGCAGTTTGCATGGCCGCGCGACTGGCGTGAAGCCGATTGCCGCAGCCTTGAAGCAAGGTGGCGCGCTCTACTTGCTGCCCGACATGGACTTTGGTGCAGACGGCGCAGCGTTCGTGAGCTTCTTTGGCGAGCCCGCAGCCACGGTAACGAGCCTCGGCCGCTTCGCCAAACTCGGCAAAGCACAAGTGCTCAGCGTGGCCTGCCGCATGACGGACGCTGGCTACGACATCGAAGTCTCGGCCCCGTGGCCGCAGTTCCCCAGCGACGACCTCGAAGCCGATGCCCTGCGCATGAACCAAGAGCTTGAAGCCCTGATTCAGCAAAACCCGCTGCAGTACTGGTGGCTGCACAAACGCTACAAAACCCAACCCGACGGCCACAAAGCGCCTTATTGAAGCCCAAAGCGCTCCCGTGGTCGGTCTTGCACCCCGGTGATGGATCATGCAAAAATTACGCATTGTTCAATGCGTTTCACATCAGTAAACGCGAAGGATGACCCCATGAACGCCCACTCCGCCCTCAAGATCAACGCTTCTCAACTCCCTGCCCCGGCCAAGGTGCAGCAGCTGCACCACTACGCCTACCGTGCCCGCGATGCGGAAGAAACCCGGGTGTTTTACGAAGACATTTTGGGCTTGCCGATGTACCACATCATCCAAAGCGATGTGGTGCCTTCTACAGGTGAATACTGCCCTTACACGCACTTCTTTTTTCGCTTGCAAGACGGCAGCTTCATCGCGTTTTTTGACCTGGGCGACGATGTGGCCGCGCTGCCCAGCCCCAACACGCCGAAGTGGGTGAACCACATCAGTTTTCGCGTGGACACCGTGGATGACTTGATCGCTGCCAAAACCCGGCTGGAAGCGCATGGCTACGAGGTGCTGGGCGTGACGGACCACCACATCTTCAAAAGCATTTACGTGTTTGATCCCAACGGCATCCGCTTGGAGCTGACTGCCCAGCTCGCCGACGAATTTCAAATGCTCCAGGAAAGCAAAACCGCCCACGCCCGCCTTGCCGAGTGGACCGCCCGCAAAAATGCCTGGCGGGCCGAACGCGATGCCGCCATCGCCAAGGGCCTACCCATCCCCGCCCTGAAACCCCAACAAAACGACAGACCGGAGTTTTCTTCGGCGACCTGAGGGGTCAAGTAACGCGAAAAACGCAGAAAGGCCGCGAAAAGCGCCGAAACATTCACTATGTTTTTTGCAGCACCAAAGTGAATAAATACGAAGACAGTCATGTCTATTTCATCCAAATACTGCCTCTGAGCGCCGCCACCAACCAATTCAAGGCTGTTTTTTCGCGCTTTTCGCGCAATTTCCCAGCTTTTCGCGTTACTCGGCTCCCTAACCCCCCATGACCTACCAAGCCCCCGCCTACACCAATGGCTACGAGTTCAGTGCGGGCTCGGGCTATGAGTTGCCGACTTATCCGTTTGTGGCCCCGCCTGAGCTGGCCAGCGGAGAAGTACTGCGCCACCCCATCGTGATCGTCGGTGCTGGCTTGGCGGGCCTCACTTGCGCAGCGAGCCTGGCAAGCCTTGGTGTGGGCTGCGTGCTGCTGGATGAAGACAACACGGTGGGTGTGAAAGGTGCATCGTCTCGTGGCATTTGCTATGCGCAAAAAACGCTTGAGATCTTCAAGCGCCTGGGCTTGTACGAGCGGATCGAGGCTAAGGGCATCCAGTGGAGCGTGGGCCGCACGTTTGCGGGTTTTGACGAGGTGTACAGCTTTGATCTGAAAGCGCAGCAAACGCACCAGCTCTCCACCCTGCCGCCCTTCGTCAACATCCAACAGTTCTACGTCGAAGGCTTTTTGGTGGAGCGCGTGGTGGCGCTTGGCCTCGCCGATCTGCGTTGGCAGCACCGCGTAACTGCCTTTGAGCAAAACGCAGACTTCGCCACGCTCACGCTGGAGACACCGCAAGGCAGCTACCAAATCCAGGCCGAACATGTGATCGATGCCACGGGCAGCAAAAGCCCGTTTCGAGCATGGACGGGTGCCTCGATCACCAGCAAAAAGGGCGACGACCGCTGGTGCATTGCAGACGTGCGCTTCAAAGAGCAGCCGCCTGTAGAGCGCCACACCTGGATCGAGGCCCCTTTCAATGACAACCGCGCCGTGTGGCAGCACCTGATGGCCGACGACGTGTGGCGGCTCGACTACCAAATGGCCCCCGGCTGCGACATGCAAGCCGTGTCGCAAACCGAGGTGGTGCTGGATCGGCTGCAAAAGCAGTTCGAGGGCAAGATTGACGTGAGGCGCGACTGCGAGATCGTCTGGGTCGGCCCCTATGCGTACAAAGGCGAATGCCTGAACGAGCTGCGCCATGGGCGCGTGTTTTTTGTGGGCGACAGCGCCCATGTGGTGAGCCCCTTTGGCGCTCGTGGCGGCAACTCAGGCGTGCAAGATGCCGACAACTTGGCCTGGAAGCTCGCTGCCGTGCAACTGGGCTTTGCCAAGCCCGCGCTGCTGAACGCCTACCAAGCAGAGCGACACGCCGCAGCGCAGGTAAACGTGAATGTGACCAACCGCACCGCGCGCTTTTTGCGCCCTGCAGATGGCATTGAGCGCGACTTTCGCAACGCAGCGATTGCGCTCGCCAAAACTCAAGCCCAGCTTCGCGCCTACGTGAACACTGGCCGCATGAGCACAGCCAACGTGTACCCGCCGCATGCCTCAGCGCCGAATGGTGCGCAGCCCGTGCAGAACGTGGCGCTGCGATGGGCCGATGGCAGGCCTGGCGAGTTGATCGAGCTGGTGCAATGGGCGGGTGCGAATCTGCTGCTGTTGTGGTTTGGAAAGCTGAACGCGTCTCAAGCCCGCACGT
>JAAFHN010000353.1 GCA_013298415.1 Comamonadaceae bacterium | reverse complement strand
GCTCCATCGACCACATGCTCGGTAAAGCAGCCGATTTTTATGAGTCGGAAGTGGACGACATGGTGGCAGGCCTGAGCAGTTTGATGGAGCCAATCATCATCGTGTTCTTGGGCACGATCATCGGCGGCATCGTGGTGGCCATGTATTTGCCAATTTTCAAAATGGGCCAGGTGGTTTGATGGTGGGATTCGATTGGGTGGTGGCAGGCCTCTTCGGGCTTTTGATCGGCAGTTTTTTGAACGTGGTGATCCACCGCACGCCCAAGATTTTGGAGCGCCAGTGGGAAGCAGAAGCCAAGGCAATGCTTGAGCCCGATGTGGAGCAGCGCGAAGTGCCCACCTACAACCTCATCGTGCCGCGCTCGGCTTGCCCCGCTTGCGGCCACATGCTGCCTTGGTACGAAAACATCCCGGTGCTGAGCTGGCTCTACTTGCGCGGCAAGTGTTCGGCCTGCGGCACGGGCATCAGCTTTCGCTACCCCGTGGTCGAACTGCTCACTGGCCTTTGGTTTGCGTACTGCGCACACCGCTTTGGCATCACGCAGGGCGGCGCGGCCTGGGCCGCGTTTGGCGCGATCCTGTTTGCAGCGGCTTGGATCGATTGGGACACCACCTTGCTGCCAGACGACTTCACGCTGCCGCTGCTGTGGCTCGGCCTGCTCGCCGCTGCGCTCAAGCTGCCGGGCTTGCCCACGCTGGCTGACTCGGTCTACGGGGCGGCCGCAGGCTACTTGTCGCTGTGGTCCATCTACTGGGCGTTCAAACTGCTCACGGGCAAAGAAGGCATGGGGTACGGTGATTTCAAGCTCTTCGCCGCGCTGGGCGCATGGTTCGGCTGGACAGCGCTGGTACCGATCATTTTGCTGTCGTCGGTGATTGGCGCGGCGGTTGGCATCGGGATGAAGTTTTCGAGCAGCTTGCGCGAAGGCCGCTACGTGCCTTTCGGCCCGTTTTTGGCCGGCGCGGGCTTTGTGGCCTGCGTGTTTGGCCCGCAAGCGGTGCTGCGTGTCATCGGCCTCTGAGCAGCGTCCCAGGCCCTTTCGCCTGGGCCTCACGGGCGGAATTGGCAGCGGCAAGAGCACGGTTGCGCAAATGCTGGCGGATCTCGGCGCAGCCGTGATCGATGCCGATGCCTTGTCGCGAGCCAGCACTGCCGCTGGCGGTGCGGCCATACCAGCCATTCTCGAAGCCTTTGGTGCCCAGGCCCTTGATCCAAGCGGCGCGATGAACCGCGCTTTCATCCGCGAGCTGGCGTTCGCAGACCCCGCTGCCAAGGCCAAGCTTGAAGCGATCATCCACCCGATCGTGCGCAGCCAAGCCGAGCTTGCCCTTGCCGAAGCTGCGGCAAAGGGCCAGTGGGTCGTGCAAGACGTCCCACTGCTCGTGGAGTCTGGCCGATGGCGGGGTGCCCTGAGTGCCGTGCTCGTGATCGACTGCGAAGAAGCCACACAAATGGCCCGCGTGCAAGCCCGCAGCGGCCTCACTGCGGCCCAAGTGCGCGGCATCATGGCAAGCCAAGCCAGCCGTGCGCAGCGCTTGGCGGCGGCCGATCACGTGATCTACAACGAGGGTTTGAGCCTTCAGGCGCTGGCGACCGAGGTGCAACAGCTCGTGAGCGCCCTGGGTTTTCACCAAGATGCCGCAAGGCAGGGGCTATGATCCCGCCCCAAGCCAAACAGTAGCCCCGTGGTTTTATACGAGTACCCCTTCAACGAGCGCATCCGCACCTATTTGCGGCTGGAGCGCTTGTTTGCGCGCTTGGATGAGCTGCTCAAGCGCGATTCGGCGATTGACCACCACTTGGCGCTCACCACCTTCTTCGAAGTGCTTGACGTGGCCGCGCGGGCTGATTTGAAGAGCGACGCGCTCAAAGACATCGAAAAACAAAAGCATGTGCTCAATGGCTACCGAGGAAATCCCGCCATCGCAGAGAGCGTGCTCGACGGCGTGATCGCACAGCTCGATGCTTGCTTTCGCGCGCTCAACGCCCAAAGCGGCAAGGCCGGCCAGAGCTTGGCCGACAACGAGTTTTTGATGAGTATCCGCAGCCGCGCAAGCATTCCGGGCGGCACTTGCGAATTTGATGTGCCCGGCTACTACGCCTGGCAGCAGCGGCCAGCCGCAGAGCGCCGCGAGAATTTGGCGGGCTGGCGGGCGGTGTTGCAGCCGCTTTCCAATGCGATTGCCCTTTTGCTGCGCCTCTTGCGCGATTCAGGCGGCCCGCAGCAGGTGATGGCGCTCAACGGGCAGTTTCAGCAGTCGCTGCCCCAGGGCCGCACCTACCAGCTCGCCCGCGTGAGCATCGATCCCGCACTCGATTTGGTGCCCGAGATCAGCGGCAATCGGCTGATCATTTCGGTGCGCCTGGCCAAGCTCGGCGCAGATTTCAAAACCATCCAGACGAACGCAGAAGCCAAGCTGGAAATCACGCTCTGCGCTTGAGGAGTCACGGCGATGGTGAACGCGACGGTGGCCAAACTCGTGCCCTGCCCCAGCTGCAAAACGCCCACGCCCTACCGGCTTGACAACCCCTACCGCCCTTTTTGCAGCGAGCGCTGCAAAAACATCGACTTCGGTGCATGGGCCAGCGAAGCCTTTCGCGTGGAGGCGCAGCAACCCAAACCCGACGAATTTGACCCTGGCGCTGGAAGAACGCACTAGGCATTTGCTGCCTTTTTAGTAGCAGTAAATATAATAAATACCAGGACAGAGCGGCAACATTGCTCAAAATCAATGCCCCCTGGTCGCTGCAAGCGCCTTTGGCCACCGCGCGGCTCAAACTTTTGCCGCTGCAAAGCACTCACGCCGACGCGCTGCTGGCCTACTACCGGCGCAATGCCGAGCATCTAAAACCCTGGGACCCTGCGCGTCCCGCCTCGTTTTGGGAGCCGGTGGTGTTTGCCAAATCGGTACAAGCCTGGGTGCAAAACTGCGAAAACGGCCTGGCAGTCCGCTGGCTGGTGCAGCGCTTGGATGCTGCGGTTGACGAATGCATCGGCTGCGTCAACTTCAGCAACATCGTCGGCAAGCCCTTTCAAGCCTGCACGCTCGGCTACAGCCTCGACCACGCGCACACCGGCCGGGGCTACATGCAAGAGGCACTCGCTGCCGCCATTGCGCACATGCAGCAAAGCCGCCACATGCACCGCATCATGGCCAACCACTTGCCGCACAACGCCAAAAGCGCCGCCACGCTGGCCGCACTCGGCTTTGAACGCGAGGGTTACGCCCGCGACTACCTGCAAATCGATGGCCGCTGGCAAGACCATGTGCTGACCGCGCTCACAACGCCGGAAATGCCTCCCGATTTGGATTGAATCGCCTGATTTCAAGGGTTTTGACCACACTGTCCAGGTATTTATTGCATTTGTTGCTGCGTTTTTCGTAGCATTCTTGCGCTGGCCAGCAGCGATAATCTGCCGCATGCAAGCAAGCCCCAGCCCCACTTCAACCCCTTGGTTTGATGCCCCGCTGCGGGCTTTGGATGGCCTCTTGAGCACGCTTGAAACCCGCCTGCCCCCGCCCGCCTGGGCGGTACATGAAGGGCAGCAAAAAATCGTGCTGCTGCTCAACCACATCTTGCAAAACGAGCCCGAAGCCATGGCACGGCTCAAGCGCCAAAGCGGCCAGCGGGTGCATTGTTCTTGGCGCAGCTTCAAGCTGCACCTGAAGGCCACGCCCGTGGGTTTGGTGGATTTGGACGATGCCAGCACCCCGCCGAGTTTGAGCCTCACGCTCACGCAAACCGCCCTGGCCGATCTCGTCGCCAGCCTGGCCGCCAAGCAAACCCCGCCCAT
>JAAFHN010000217.1 GCA_013298415.1 Comamonadaceae bacterium | reverse complement strand
TTGGCTCTTCCTTTGGTCAGCGGATCGATATCCAACGCGGTGCGGTGCTGGGGCCGCATCTCGCACTCGCGGCGGCAATTCACGGGGGGCGCAGCGAAGGGCGGGTAGCCAACACAGCTTCAGATGCTCGCCAGTCGGTGCGGGATGCGCGGGCAGAAGGCTACGACGTGGTCAAGACGTACTCAGGATTGAGCGTGGAAGCCTTCCTTGCGACAGTGGATGAAGCCAACAAGCGCGGCATGAAGGTGCTCGGGCACATTCCCGATGCATTCGCCGGCAAACTCGACTCAGCTTTCGTACCAGGTTTCGGCATGGTCGCCCATGCGGAGGAGTTTTCGAAGCACTCCGATGCCTTCAGCGAAGCAGACGCCGCGCGTTTTGCAAAACTGGCGAAGAAAAACGGCACGTGGCTGTCACCCACGCTCACAGTCTGGCGTTGGATCGCAAGCCAAACGCGCTCCTTGGATGAAATGAAATCTTCTCCCCTGCTCAAGTATGTGCATAGCCTCATCAGAAGTCGCTGGATCGAAGACAACGGGTACAACCGAAGCGCGTCCCCGCCTTCGGTGCGGCGCATCGCGCTCTTTGACCAGATGGAGACATTTCACCGCACGTTGGTTCGCGCGTTCAGGGCCGAAGGCGTGCCCTTGGTGGCGGGCACTGACACGCACACATCGGGCGTGGTTGCAGGTTTTTCGTTGCACGAGGAACTTCAACTCCTCGTGGCTGCGGGCTTGAGCAATTCTGAGGCGCTGGCTTCCGCCACACGGCTACCTGCAAGCTGGCTCGGTGTGGATGATGACCGTGGCACGATCCAGCAAGGTAAGCGTGCCGATCTTGTGCTTTTGGATGCCGACCCGCTTGCAGACATTGCCAACACGCGCCAGATTGCCGGTGTGTGCCTCAGCGGCCATTGGCTTGCTCGTGCAACCCTGGATGACATGTTGGCCGATTTGGCAAGGCGAAACGCCGAGGCTGCTGTACGCTTTGACTGGAAAAGGGTGAAGGCACAACCGTGACGTTGGCCCTGGCTGCCCAGATCAAGCCAAGTTAAACGGCATCTCCCGCAGCGGCTTGCCGGTGGCGCGGCGCAAAGCGTTGGCAAGGGCTGGCGCAAACGGTGGCAGGCCTGGCTCGCCCATGCCTTTGGGTGGGTCGTTGCTGGGCACGATGTGGACGTTGACGACGGGCGCGTCGTTGATGCGCGCCGTGGGAAAGTCGTGGAAATTGCTTTGCTCCACCACGCCGTCTTTCATCGTGATCGCGTGGCCGCTCATGCAGGTGGAAAGTGCCATCACGGCGCTGCCTTGCACTTGGGCTTCCACGGTGCGCGGGTTGATCACGCGGTTGCAATGCACGCCGACATCCACGCTGTGGATCACGGGCTTGCCGTTTTTCACACTCGCGCTCAGCACGAAGGCCACCACCGATTCAAAGCTCTCATGCACGGCCACGCCCCAGTGCGCACCTGCGGGCAGGGCGCGCTTGCCGTAGCCGCTTTTGTCTACTGCCAATTGCAGTGCAGCCAAGTGGCGCGGCGCTTTGGCAAGCAGCTTCATGCGGTAGGCCACAGGGTCTTGCTTGCCCAATTCTGCGGCTTCATCGATCAGCGTTTCCATCACAAACGCGGTGTGCGTGGAGCCAACTGATCGCCACCACAGCGTGGGCACATTCACTTCTGGGTGGTGCACGCTCACGTTGATGGGGATGTCATAGCCATCCTTCATGCCTTCGTGCGTGGTGCCGTCCACACCGTTTTGCACCAAGAAGGCTTCAAAGGGCGAGCCCTTCAAAATGCTTTGGCTGACGATTGTGTTTTCCCAGCCCAGGATGTTGCCTTGCGCATCCAAGCCCAGCTCTGCGCGGTGCACGGTGAAGGGGCGGTAGTAGCCCGCCTTCATGTCGTCTTCGCGGCTCCACATCACTTTCACCGGCGCGCGTTTGCCCACAGCGGCCAGTGCGCGGGCCACGTTCACGGCGTCGGCAATGTACTCACTGGTCGGCACCGCGCGTCGGCCAAAGCCACCGCCCGCCATTTGCACGTGAATCATGATTTGCTCGGGCTTCAAGCCCGTGAGCTTGGCCACCGCACCCGTGTCCACACCCGGCATTTGCGAGGCGGTGTACACGTCACATTTGTCGGCTTTGAGGTCCACGGTGCAGGCCAGCGGCTCCATCTGCGCGTGGTTGAGGTAGGGGAACACGTACTCGGCGCTGATTTTTTGCGGTGCAGTGGCAATGCGTGAGGTGTCTGCACTGAGCTTGCCGCCGGGCACCGCCATGCCCTTGGTTTTCGCAAGGGCCAGGTATTGCGTGCGCAGGGCGGTCGTGTCGGCCTTGGCCTTGCCTGCCGTGTCCCACACCACTTTGAGTGCATCGCGGCCCATCTTGGCGGGCCAGTAGCCATCGGCCGCGATGGCGATGCCTCGGCCGCCTCGGTCAATGTCCACCGGCAGCACAGCGCGCACGCCTTTGACTTTTTCAGCGGCGCTGCCATCAAAGCTCGCAAACTTGGCCCCAAACACGGGCGGGTCGACGATCACCGCCGTGAGCATGCCGGGCAGCGCAATGTCAACGCCATAGGTTTGTGTGCCGCTGGATTTGGCGCGGCTCACCTTCAAGCCCGTGGGTTTGCCGATCAGCGCAAAGTCTTTGGGGTCTTTGAGCGTCACTTTCTCGGGGATGGGTTCTTTCATCGCCGCTTCAAACATCGCGCCATAGCTTGCGCTGCGTGTGCCCGCGCGCAGCATGCCAGCTTGAGCACGCACCTCGCTCGTCGGCACGCCCCAGCTCTTGGCGGCTGCCGTCACCAACATGGCCTTGGTGCGTGCACCCAGCTCGCGGTACTGCACGTAGCTGTTTTTGATCGAATTCGAGCCGCCGGTCAGGTGCATGCCCATCATCGGGTCCACATAGTTGGGCATCTGATTGCCGAAGCCTGTGCGCACCTGGGCCCAATCGGCATCGAGTTCTTCTGCGCAGATCATGGCAAGGGCAGTCTCAATGCCTTGGCCCATGTCCATGCGGTTGCAAAGCACAGTGGTGGTGCCATCGGGCGCGATGCTCACAAAGGCACCGGGCCGCTCGGTGGGCTTTTGGCCGGCGGGCACGCTGGGCGCGTTTTGCGCTTTCACATCCGGTGAGGCCAGCGGCATGAAGGCCAAGCCCACCGCACCGCCCACGCTCATGGCCATGAAGTTGCGGCGGTTGAATTCAGCGGGTTGCTGCTGGGTGAGGAGTTTGTTCAGGATCATGGTGTGTGCTCCTCTGTTTCAGGCGATGGATTTGGCTGCGTCATGGATCGCAGCCCGCACGCGCTGATACGTGCCGCAGCGGCAAATGTTGCCTGCCATCGCTTCGTCGATTTGCGCGTCGGTTGGCTTGGCATTGCTGCGCAGCAATGCCGCTGCGCTCATTACTTGGCCGCTTTGGCAATAGCCGCACTGCGCCACGTCGTGCTTCACCCAAGCGTCTTGCACGGCCTTGCCAATGCGATCGTCGGCCACCGCTTCAATGGTGGTGATGCGCAGGCCAGCGGCAGCGGAAATGGGGGTAACGCAAGAGCGCGTCGGCGTGCCGTTGACGTGAACGGTACACGCCCCGCACAGCGCCATGCCGCAGCCAAATTTCGTACCGGACATCTTCAAGTTGTCGCGAAGCGCCCAAAGGATCGGCGTGGACGGATCGGCATCGACCGCGACGGTTTTGCCGTTGACGTTCAAGGAAATGGACATGGGTGAGGGCTCCAGTTTGAAGATGGGAAGATGCTAGCCGCAAGCGGATTTTTTTGCTCAGCGCGAGCGCAATACAAGGATGGAACCTGCGGCAACCCCTGGATGCCCAACGCGGATAGGAAGAGCCTGGTTGCAAGGCCCGTGTTTCAGCAGCACAGATAGCCCAGGATCGCGCGCTCCACCCGCGCTGCGAGCGCGGGTGATGGTGTGGAGCGCTGAGCCGCTTCGGTTTCGATCAGGCTTTTGGCGATCACGAGCATGTCGGCGGCGCTTTGCTCGTGGATGGTGGCCGTGATGTCGCTTGCATGCTGGCGCAACAACTGCATCACGAGGTCAAGCAGTTGCTGCTGTGCGGAGCCCAATGTGGCAGCCATTTCGGGGTGCGTTTGCAGCCTGCTTTCTTCGTGGTCTAGGGCTGCGGCAAGCGTGGATTTGCCAAATTGGTTGTGGATGCCGACTTCAACCAAGCGCGCCACGTGCTCATGCAAGCTGGCCACAGGTTGATGGATCACCGCTTGCACGCGCTCAATCAACGCGCTTTGCGCGCGTTCGATCAGCGCTGCGGTCAAAGCGGCTTTGTTTGGAAAGTATTGGTAGAGCGAGCCGATGCTGATGCCAGCCACTTCGGCCACGCGGTTGGTGTTGAAGCCGGAGAGCGATTCGGTTGCCAAAACGCGAGCAGCCGCCTCCAAGATCACTTCTACGGTGCTGTGCGAGCGGCTTTGGCGAGGTGCCTTTCTCGGCGCAATGCGGGATTTTTGAGCCTTGGCCATTGGGGGGTTCGGAACGCGAGTACCAAATGCGAGCAATTGCTCGCATGATCGCTGCATTGATTCACGCAGTCAATGCCCCTCATCTCCCCAAAGGAATCCCCATGAATGCTTTTGCCGACAAACCCGTTTACTTTTTCTGGCTGGTGAAAACCGCGCCTGCTTGGCTTGCGCTGCCACCGCTCGGCGCAGGCGGGCGATTCGAGTACGTGGAGCAGGTCATCAAACCCATCCTGACGCAGTTTCCCCAAGCGAGCCTGCGCTTCTTTGACGCGGAGGCCCACACAGCGGTTTGCAGCGACGTGATGCTGTGGACGGTGCACGACAGTGCGCAATACAGCGCGATGGTGGAGAAGCTGCGCGAAACCTTGTTTTGGGATCACTACTTTCAAATTTTGAGCATCATCCCCGCGCTGGAAGACCAGTATGCAGAGCACTACGAGCAGGCAAGAGTGGGGCATTGAGCATGGCGCGAGAACCCCTGCCGCGAGGCGCAGCAGCCGACTTCAAACACCCTGCTGGCAAATTGATGCCCGTGGTGAATGCCGAGCGCTGCGAAGGCGCAGGGCCCTGCCTCGATGTTTGCCCAGTTGATGTGTTTGAAATGCGAAAGCCCACTCAAGCTGAGCGTGCAGCACTGAGCTGGAAAGCTCGCGTGAAGGTGTGGGTGCACGGCGGCCAACAAGCCTTTGTGGTGCGCGGGCAGGACTGCCGAGCTTGTGGTCTGTGCGTGTCGGCGTGCCCAGAACGCGCCATCACGCTGGCGCGGTATGCGGCTCCAAGATTGAGTGCTGAGGCGGCCAAGGTCGGTGTGGCTCAAGCGAACGATTTGCGCAGCGCAGACGCGCTCACGCCGCAGGCTTGAGCGAAGCTGGGGGCGAAGCGGGCTTGGTCGGCGACGCCGCACTCGGCGGCGATGCA
>JAAFHN010000237.1 GCA_013298415.1 Comamonadaceae bacterium | reverse complement strand
CGGTCAATGGCATCGATGCGCTTTTCAAACGCTTTGCGGCGCTCACGCAGTTGCGTATCCAACTGCGCGGCCGCCGACTTGTTCCAAAGCTCCAGCTCGCTTTGCGCAGACTCAAACACCACGCGCAAGCGCGTGGCCAGCGCCCGCACAAGCCGCTCCACAAACTGCGGTTGGGCGAGTCGAAACAAATTGCCCATGCCAAGGTACTGCTGGTGGCTTTGCTCCACCACCGCCAATTCCTTAGCGAATTTCTCCAAATCCGGCAGATCCGGAGCTTGCAGCGCAAAGGCGTACTCGGCGTTGAGCTGCTTGAAGGTGTTCGAGAGCATTTGGTGGATTTCCACACTGCACTCTTGGGCTCTGGCCATGCCTTGGCGAAGCCTGCCAAATGTGTCGCCGTAAACCTTGGTCGCGCCCAGCTTGATGCCGGATGCGCGCAGGGTTTGGTTCAGATGCGCCAACTCGGCTCGCAAGGTGTTGGAGCTCAAAATGCCAAACACCTCACGCAGCAGTTTCAAGTGCACAGAGCGCACCGCATGGATGCGCTTCATGCTCTCGTCAAACTCTTTGTGCTCTTGCACCACGCGCTCGCGCATGTGGCGAATCACCGTGCCGTTTTTGCCACGCAGGCCGCGCAGCTCCACCACTTGCTCGGCGTGGTCACGCCTGCGCATGCCGATCAAGCGAGTGGCCTCGGCTTTCAGCTCTTGCATGCCAGTGCCTACCGTGCCACGCAGAATCTGCTCGCGCTGGGCGATCAAACCTTGGCCCAGCGCGTGCTCCAGCTCGCGCAAATTGCTGCGCTCCAAAAGCTCTGCATCGCCCGTGACTTTGGCCACCAAGCCCTTTTGGGCAGACACGGCGAGCACCTGAGAGGGTGCGAGCGCGAGGATTTGCGCCGTGGATTCACGTTGCTTTTTGATCGCGGCTGCGATCTGCGCCGGTGTGGAAAGGGCATCCCACATCGTGTCGATTTTGTTCAGCACCACCATTCGGGCTTCTTTGCCCTCTGTGATCAGGTGATCCTGCCAAATGCTCAAGTCGCTTTTGGTCACGCCGGTGTCGGCCGCCAAGATGAAGAGCACGGCTTGGGCCTGGGGAATCAGGCTCACCGTCAGCTCGGGCTCAGCGCCAATCGCGTTCAGGCCCGGCGTGTCCAGGATCGTAAGCCCTTGCTTGAGCAGCGGGTGCGAAAAATTGATGATCGCGTGCCGCCACTTGGGAATTTCCACGCTGCCCTTGGCATTCAAAGGCGGGTTGTCTTCAGGCCGGTCGTCGTGCCAAAAGCCCAGGTCGCGGGCTTCGTCCACGCTCACGTAGAGCACCTCGGCCACGCGCTCAAAGGTTTGCGCCATCTGCGCCGGATCGTCCAATTCCAGCGAGAACTGCGTCCACCGGTTCGGCGTGAGCCGCAAATCCATCAGCGAGGTGTTGTCGAGCCGACTTTGGATCGGCAGCAAGCGCAGACAAGGCGGCATCGCTTCGTCGTAGCCCAGCTCTGTTGGGCACATCGTGGTGCGGCCGGCAGTGGCCGGCATGATGCGGCGCTTGTAGTCAGCAAAAAAGAGTGCGTTGATGAGCTCAGATTTGCCGCGCGAGAACTCGGCCACAAAGGCCACCATCACTTTTTCGGCCTGCACGCGTGACTCGATGCGCTGCAAGCGCTCGGCCACGGCCGCGTCCATCAAATCGGTGCTGCGCAACCAATCCGCCAAGCTGCGCAAGCGCGGCACGAAGCTGCGCCGCCAAGTGCTGTAGGCATCAAACTGTTCTGCGATGGATTGATTCGGCGCCAATCTTTTCTTTCTTTAGGTTCGCTCGCCGCATGGTAGCAGCCCGCAAAGCTCGCCGGCTGCGGCATTTACGGTGGAGCTGCCTACTTTTGGCAGCGTGCGCAGAAATAGGTGCTGCGCTGGCCTTGCCGGATCATGCGGATGGGCGCAGCGCACACGCCGCAGGCCTCATGTTCGCGGCCATACACCCGCGTTTGCGTCTGAAAGTGTCCGCTTGAGCCATCGCTGTGGCGAAAATCTTTCAGCGAGCTTCCCCCCGCTTCGATTGCCTGCGAGAGCACCAAGCGCACCGCCGCCAGCAAAGCCGTTGCCTGAGCCAAGCTCACTCGCGCGGCTCTACGCTGCGGCCGAATGCCCGCCAAAAAGAGGGCTTCACTGGCATAAATGTTGCCCACACCACACACCAACTTGCCTGCCAGCAACAGCGGCTTGATCGCTACTGCACTGCGCTTGAAGCCTGCATGAAGGGTTTGCGGCGTCAGGTCTGGCGAGAACGGCTCTGGGCCTACGCCACCGAGCAGCTTGGCAGCCATCCCCTCAACCGCGCTGGGTGCCCAAACCACGGCGCCAAAGCGTCGCGGGTCGTGCAAACGCAGGTGCCCGTTTGTCAGATCCAATCCGAAGTGCTCGTGCGCGCGCAGCTCGCCGCCAGGCCCCGTGTGGGCAAGCAGGCTCCCGGACATGCCCAAGTGGATGAGCAGCACACCGACATCGAGACCCACCACGAGGTACTTGCCTCGGCGCTGCACGGAAAGCACGCGGGATTGCTCAAGCGTTTTCGGCTCGGTGCCTAAGGGCCAGCGCAAGGGCTTGCCCAGGTGCGCGGCTAGGATGCGCTGGCCGATCAACAATGGCTCCACGCCCCTTCGGGTCACTTCAACTTCTGGCAATTCGGGCATTGAATTTCAGATCCTTTTCACAAGGCGGCACACTGCGGGAACCGATGGGCGCGCCCGGTATCATCGTTTGGATGCACACTTTAATTCGCGGGATGAGCTTTTGGCCTGAAGGCGGGCTCTGCAATCGCCTGGGCCAAGGCCTTGTTGCCATTTGCGTTCTGGGTGGCGCCCACGCCGCTGGCCTTGCACAGAGCAACCCAGCGCGCAGCACACCCACCAGCACCTTGTTGGCTGAAAGCGCGCAGGCTCAGGCCACTGCACTCACCCCTCAGCTTCTGCACCAATTGCTGATCGCCGAATGGCAAATCAGCAGCGGCCAGCCGGGTCAAGGCTTCCAGTTGCTGCTGGAAGCCGGTCGCCGCACGCAAGACGAGCGCCTTTTTGAGCGCGCGGTGGAAGTGGCCATGCAGGCAGGTGCCGGTGAGTCTGCCTTGCAAGCGGCACGAGCTTGGCGCGCTGCAATGCCCAAATCGAAAGCCGCTGCCCGCCAACATGTGTCAACGCTTGCCGCCATGGGCCGCATCGACGACTTGGCCGAGCCCTTTCGCGCTCAGCTCAATGCGGCAGAGCCGCAAGAGCGTGCGGAGCTGATCTTGGGTCTGCCAGAGCTTTTGTCGCGCAACCCCGACAAAGCCACCACCTTGGCCACTGCAAAAACCCTGCTCAAACCGGAGCTTGAGGGCTCAGGAATTGCTGCGGCGCAGCGTGCGGCGGCATGGGCCGTGGTGGCTTCGCAAGAAGGCTTGCTGCAGCTGAGCAAAGGCGAATCAAGCGGTTCGCGGGATTGGGCGGCAACCGTGGAGGCGCTGGGCAATGGCTTCAAGGCAGATCCGAGCTCGCATGTGGTGGCCGACATGGCCACGCGCTTGGTAGAGCAAACGCCTGCGCTCGATGGCTTGGTGGAGCGCTACATCGCTCGCCCCGACTCCCGAGCGGGCATTGCCGCCAACTACGGCCGCGCGCTGGTGCAGGCTGCCCGCTATGCCAAAGGTAAATCGATACTCCTGCAAACGGTAGAGCGCCATCCGCAGGCTGAGTCGGCTTGGTTGCTGCTGAGCGCTTTGCATGCGCAAGCCCAAGAATGGAGCCTGGCCGAGTCGGCTGCCAAACGCTACTTGAGCCTCGTGGAAATCAAAGACGGCGAAACGCAGAGCGCCGCGCGAGCCGAAGCCATTGCCACCGGCATGCGCCAGGCGCACCTCACGCTCGCGCAGGTGGCAGAGAGCCGCAAAGACTATGTGGCAGCGCTTTCCTGGCTGGAAAAAGTGGGCGATGGGCAGGAGGTGGCGGCAGTTGTGCTGCGCCGCGCCTCCGTCATGGCACAACAGGGCAATTTGGAAGGCGCGCGTGCTTTGATTCGCAGGCAACCCACGCGAGACGACGACGACAAAAAACGCCTGTTGATCGCCGAGGCCAGCCTGTTGCGCGACCAAAAAGCCCACGCACAGGCCTACGCCGTTCTGGACGAAGCCGCCAAACGCTTTGGCACCGACCCTGATTTGCAGTACGACCAAGCCATGGTGGCAGAAAAGCTGGGCAAGCTCGATCTGATGGAAACGCATTTGCGCGCTGTGATCGCCGCAAAGCCAACCGACTCCAACGCATACAACGCACTGGGCTATGCCTGGGCCGAAAAACGCATGCGCCTGCCCGAAGCCAAAGCGATGATCGAAAAGGCGCTGTCGCTGTCTCCGGGCGATCCGTACATCACAGATTCTCTGGGCTGGGTGGTGTTTCGCATGGGCGATTTGCCTGGCGCGCTGAAGCATTTGCAAACGGCGTTTGACGCCAAGCCCGATGCGGAAATTGGCGCGCACCTCGGCGAAGTGCTCTGGGCGAGCGGCAAACAAGACGATGCCAAATCCATGTGGCGGCGCGCCTGGCAGCTCAACCCCAGCAACGAAACGCTGCTGGAAACGATCAAGCGCTTTGGCGTGAAATTGCCATGACGGTCGCAGCACCTGTGCTGCGCCTTCAAGCCCCGGCCAAGCTCAACACCTTTTTGCACATCGTGGGCCGCCGAGCGAACGGCTACCACGAGCTGCAATCGGTTTTCGTGTTGATCGACTGGTGTGACGAGATCGAGCTGAGGTTGCGCGAGGATGGTGCCGTCGTGCGCGAGGTGCGCAGCAACAGCGCGGGCGTCGTGTTTGAGGGCGACGACCTTTGTACCCGTGCCGCGCATGCGCTGAAAGCCCGGGCGGGTGAACGCGGCGCATCGCTTGGCGCAAACATCGTGCTCCACAAACACATCCCTGCTCAGGCTGGCATGGGCGGCGGTAGCTCCGATGCAGCTTCGGTGCTCATCGGCCTGAATCAGCTTTGGGCTTTGGGATTGACGCTGCCGCAGCTGTGCGAGATTGGCCTGGGCCTGGGTGCCGACGTGCCTTTTTTCATCCACGCCCAGCATG
>JAAFHN010000167.1 GCA_013298415.1 Comamonadaceae bacterium | reverse complement strand
TGCCTTCAGCGCAACATCAGAGTTTACGCTGTCAACCGCCGTTCAAGCGTTGCGAAAGTGCGTCACGGGTGTGGCGCAATTGGGCAGGCAGGCGATCTGCAAGCTGGGCAAACAGCTCGTCGTGCGATGCCAGTTCAGTAGCCCATGCGGCTTTGTCGATGCTCGTTACGCTCTCAAACTGCTCGGCGCTGAAATTCAGGCCCTGCCAGTTGATGCTGGCGTAAGTGGGGCTGGTGCCGAAGAAGTGGTCTTGCCCTGCGGCAGTGCCGTCGATGCGCTCCAGCATCCAAGCCAGCACGCGCATGTTTTCGCCGTAGCCGGGCCACACGAATTTGCCATCTGCACCCTTGCGGAACCAATTGGTGGTGAAGATCGCGGGCAGCTGCGCGCCGCGTGCTTGCAGCTTTTCGCCCAATTGCAGCCAATGCGCGAAATAGCTGCCCATGTGGTAGCCGGCAAAAGGCAGCATGGCAAATGGATCGCGGCGCACCACGCCTTGCTGGCCAAAGGCAGCGGCGGTGGTTTCTGAGCCCATCGTGGCGGCCATGTACACGCCTTCAGTCCAGCTGCGAGCTTGGGTGACGAGCGGCACGGTGGTGGAGCGACGGCCACCAAAAATGAAGGCATCGATCTTCACGCCAGCGGGGTCGTCCCAAGCGGCATCGAGCGCGGGGTTGTTGATGGCGGCAACGGTGAAGCGGGCATTGGGGTGGGCGGCTGGTTTGAGCTTGCCGTCTGCGCCGGTTGCTTTGGCGATCTCGGGTGTCCAGTCTTTGCCTTGCCAATCGATCAAGTGCGCGGGCAACACGTCGCCATGGTCTTTTTCCATGCCTTCCCACCACACGTCGCCGTCGTCGGTTAAGGCCACGTTGGTGAAGATCACGTCGCTGTTCAGGCTTTTCATGCAGTTGGGATTGGTCTGCATGTTGGTGCCAGGGGCCACGCCAAAGTAGCCCGCTTCGGGGTTGATCGCGCGCAGGCTGCCATCGGCCTGGGGCTTGATCCAGGCGATGTCGTCGCCAATGGTGGTGACTTTCCAGCCGTCAAACGCGGCGGGTGGAATCAGCATGGCGAAGTTGGTCTTTCCACAAGCGCTGGGGAAGGCGGCGGCCACATGGCGCTTGGTGCCAGCGGGAGACTGCACGCCCAGGATCAGCATGTGTTCTGCCAGCCAGCCGGGGTTGGTGTCGGTGGCTGCCTTTTGGCCCATGGTGGATGCGATCCGCAGGGCCAGGCATTTCTTGCCCAGCAGCGCGTTGCCGCCGTAGCCTGAGCCGTAGCTCCAAATTTCGCGGGTCTCAGGATAGTGAACGATGTATTTGGTTTTGCTGCAAGGCCAGCTCACATCGGCTTGGCCGGGCTGCAAGGGCGCGCCCACGGTGTGCATGCAAGGCACAAATTCGCCATCCACGCCCAGCACGTCGTACACCGCTTTGCCCATGCGGGTCATGATGCGCATGTTCACGGCCACGTAGGGCGAATCGCTCAGTTCCACGCCGATGTGGGCGATATCGCTGCCTAGAGGCCCCATCGAAAACGGCACCACATACATGGTGCGGCCCACCATGCAGCCGTCAAAGAGGGCTGGCTTTTCCGCTGTGCCGAATTGCAGCAAGCTGCGCATCTCGGCCGGGGCCATCCAGTTGTTGGTGGGGCCAGCATCGGCCTTTTGGCTTGAGCAGATGTAGGTGCGGTCTTCCACGCGGGCCACGTCGGATGGGTCGCTCCAGGCCAAAAAGCTGTTGGCGCGCTTGGCGGGGTTGAGCCGCTTGAAGGTGCCGGCCGATACCAGCAGGTTACAGAGCCTGTCGTACTCTTCTTGGCTGCCGTCGCACCACACCACGGCAGTGGGTTTGCACAGGGCCACCATATCGGCCACCCAGGCGATCAGCCGAGGGTGTTTCACGTAAGCGGGTGCTTGCACGGGCAAGCCCTTCAACACGGGTGAGTTCACAAGAATGCTCCAAAAGTAAAAATCGGTTTGTGCAAACGCGATGGGAGCAGTGCCGTGGGCCGTGAGCCTGGTGCGGCCACAAGGGCAGTCACTGCGCATCGCCTTGCACAAAACGACTCGTCGTTCAGCTCAAGGGGCTCAGTCGGCTCTCGGCGGGCTGGGATGCAGCCACACTGAAAAGCGCCGGGGTGCCAGCGCGGGCCGTGGGTCGGCTAAGGGGCTGGATTTTAAGAAAATGCCTGTCAAGTTACCAAGCCGTTACATGCCTTGGCATGAATCCATGCAAGCCACGCATAGTTTTGCGGCCGGGTGTGCGCTGCTGCACAGGTTTTGGGCACAAAAAAGCCGCCTGGCGGCGGCTTTTGGAGCGGGCGGGCTGGCGATCAGGCCATGAACACCGCAATGAACGCCAACAGGAACATCAACACGCCGCCCACCACGGGCAACACCACCGGGATGTAGGGCACGATGGCCTCAATCGGGTCTTTTTGGGGGGCTTCAGAGGTGTGGGCTTCAGACATGGCAGTGGCAAATCGCTGGAATTCACGCAATTTTACCTGTTTGCCAGTCGGCGCAACGCGATAGGGAACCGTTTGCACAGGGTCGTCATCGAAAATCCCATCATGAAAACCCAATCCATCGCTTTGCTGCTGGCGTTCAGCAGCGCCGCCCTCTTCACCGGCTGCGCCACCACGGGGCCAAGCAGCACGCAAGCTCGGCCGGTGCTCTACCCCAACGCCACTTACACCCGCTTGGGCGAGGCGCAGGCCAAGGCCACGGTAGACACCTGCATGAGCATGGCCAGCCAGGCCGTGAGCGCCGAAGCGCACAGCGACACCTCGCGCCGCGTGGGCCAAGCTGCCGCAACGACTGCGGTGGCCGCCGCCGTGGGCACCTTGGTGGGTGGTGGCAACGCCAGAGCTGCCGCGCAAAACGCAGCCGGTGGTGCGGCCGTCACCAGCGCCACGATTGCCACCGCAGGCGCTTTCGAAGGCGGCAAAGCCAACCCCACGCACCGCGCCTTCGTGCAGCGCTGCGTGACAGAAAAGGGCTTGGAAATCATCGGCTGGCAGTAGCCGACGCGCTCACCGGCTACTCGGGTCAGGCCAACGCAGCCGGCAAAGCATCTCCCAACCAGTCAAACACCGCCCGCACCCGGGCCACGCTGCGCACTTCGCGGTGGGCAACTAACCACATCGGGATGCCGGGGATCGGCAAATCGGGCAGCACTGCCTTCACTTGCGGATCGGTGCGGGCGAGATAGTTCGACACAAAGCCGATGCCAAGGCCGGCGCGGACGGCGCCCCATTGCGCCAAAAAATCATCGCTGCGAAAGACGATCTGCTCATGTGGCAACGGCACGCCCATCCGTGCGAAACCGCGCGCGATGTCACCCACGTTGAGATCGGTGATCAAGCGGTGTTGCACAAGTTGCTGGGGGGTGAGGAGGATTGGATGCGCAGCGAGGTAGCGCTCATGCGCCCACACGCCGAGCCGAACCTGGCCCACCCGCTTCGCAACGGCGCTGAGCTGCTCGGGCTGCACCATGCGCAAAGCGATGTCGGCTTCGCGTTGCAACAAGTTGCTCACCGCATTGGTGGCGATCACATCTACGCGAATTTTGGGCAAGGCCTCGGCCATCCTGGCCAAAAGCGGCGGCAAAAGCCCATGCGCAACGGGCGTGCTGGCGCTCAGCGTCACGATGCCTTCTGCCACATGCGCCTGCGTGCTCACCGCGGCGGCCAGCTCAAGCGCGGCCACCTGCATGCTGCGCGCTGAGGCGGCCAAGCCGAGTGCGGCTTGCGTGGGCGTGAGGCCTCGGCCGGTGCGCTCAAAGAGCAACACGCCCAATTGCCGCTCCAGCTCTGCCACTTGCCGCCCCAGCGTCGGCTGGCTGGCCTTGAGCTTTTTTGCCGCGCCAAGCAGGCTGCCTGCATCCAGCACGGCCAAAAAGCTGCGCACAAGGTGCCAATCGAAGCTGCTTTTAGGTGTCTTCTCTCGCGTCTTTTCTGATGGGCTTTCGGATGGCATTTCGCGCGCAGAACTATTCATTTATGCAATTGTGCCTTGCCGAGTTAGGCAATTGTGCAATTCGATGCGAACTTACAGACTGCTGGCCTTCACCCCCTTTTCTTGGATCTCCACATGCAACGACGCCAATTCATCACCCTTGCAGGCGGCGGTGCCGTGCTCGCGGCCACCGCCGGCACCGTGCTGGCCAACCCTTTCAGCTCAGCCTACCCGGCTGAGGCTGTGGCGGCGTGGCAAGGCCCTGCGCCAGGCTTGGATGCGCGGCGCACGGCGCTGAGCTATGCGCTCACGGCCCCGAATCCGCACAACTTGCAGCCTTGGATCGCCGATTTGCGCACGCCGGGCCAGATCGTGCTGCGCACCGATCCGAAGCGGGTGCTGGCCGAGACCGACCCTTTTGGCAGGCAAATCACGGTTGGTCTGGGCGGCTTCCTCGCGCTCTTGCGCATGGCGCTCGCTGAGCAAGGAATCGGCTGCGAAGCCGTGCTGTGGCCCGAAGGCGAGCTGCCCGCCAACTTGAAAGCCTGGGACGACCGACCCGTGGCGGTGCTGAAGCTGCAAGGCGCGTCCAAGACCGATTCCCTCTTTGCCCAAGTGCTCAAGCGCCGCAGCGCGAAAGTGGCCTACGACACGGCTCGAAGCGTGCCAACCGAGGCATTGGCTTTGCTGGAAGCTGCGGCACGGCCATCTGACGCGCGCCTACCCCAGCTTCAGGTGCAAAGCAGCGCCCAAGCCGAGCGCGTGGCCGCGATGCGCAAGCTCTGCTTGGATTCGGCGATGGCGGAGATCAACAATGAGCCCGCTTTCATGGAAAGCATGCGGCTCTTGCGCGTAGGCCCCGCTGAAATTGACCATCACCGCGACGGCATCTCGATCAATTCGCCCTTTGTGCGGGCGATGGCCGCGTTTGGCATGTTTGACCGCACCAAATTTCCGCAACCTGGCAGCCCCGGCCACAAAAGCGCGGTGGAGCGATTTGCCACGCATGCCAACACCGCCATGGCCTTTGCCTGGATTTCGGGGCCAAACACCCGCACGGGCCAGCTCGCGGCGGGCGAAGCGCACTTGCGCATGCATTTGCGAGCCACAGCGCTCGGCATCGGCTTGCACCCCATGAGTCAGGCGCTTCAGGAGTTTCCGGCGATGCGCAGCCACTACCAAGCTGCCCACCAACTGCTCATCTCAAGCGCCGCGCCCACTGAGCCCGGACCGAGCAGCGCAACCGTGGTCCACATGTTCAACCGCTTGGGCTACGTGAAGGAAGCGCCGCAAGCAACACCCAGACGAACGCTGGAGGTGGTTGTACGGGCGTGATTTTGGGTGCTGCTTGACTTTTGCCCAGGTGTTTGCTCAGTCGGACGCTGCGATTTGTGCAGCACGCCGTTGGAGTTTGCGTGAGGCAGCGAGCCATCCGTCATTGCGGCACAGTGACGGGCAGCAAAGGACAAAAGGGTAAAGATCCCTCAAAACAGCACCGACTTCGCCCAAGCGCGGGTCGATGCTGGATCGATCACGGCATCGAGCTCCAAAGTCTCGGCCATGCGGATGGCGCTGCCTTCTGCGGCTTGCTTGGCGAGCAGGGTGTCGAAAAGCAGTTTTCGCTCGGCGTCGCTCGCGGCTGCCTCCAGCTCTTTGCGGTAGCCGAGCTTCACGGCGCCCTCCAAACCCATCGCGCCAAACTCGGCACTGGGCCATGCGGCCATGCAGCTTGGGCGATGAAACCCACCGGCTGCAAGTGCCATCGCGCCCAGGCCAAACCCGCGTTTGAGCACCACGGCTGCCACCGGCACGGTGAGCGCCGCCGCAGCCCAAAAAAGCTCGCCACTGGCGCGCACGGTGCCCTCGCCTTCCGCCGCAGGGCCAACCATGAAGCCGGGGGTGTCGATCGCGCTCAGGGCCGGTAGGCCACGCGATTGGCATAGGTTCAAAAAGCGCGTGAGTTTGCGGCAGGCGGCCGCATCGAGCGCCCCGCCCAGGTGCTGCGGGTTAGAAATCACGATGCCAAGCGCGCGGCCTTCGATGCGCGCGAGCACGGTGTGAACGGCTTGGCCGTGCGCCGCGCCCAGTTCGACTGTACTGCCGATATCGGCCACGCCGTCGAGCAAATCGATGGCGGCAAAACTGCGGTTGCGCGCTTCAGGCACCAAGGTGCGCAGCGCCAGTTGCGCCGCTTCGCTTGGCGCTCGCCAGCTGTGCAACGGGCCTTGGAAAAAGGCGAGCACTTGCTTGG